>JBLIME010000009.1:0-27719 GCA_047638515.1 Pseudohongiellaceae bacterium | reverse complement strand
ATTGGTGCGACTACCATGGCTCAGTTGCGCGAAAATATTGCCACTGTAAACGTTAGCTTAAGTGCTGAGCTACTCGCCGAAATCGAGACTATCCACAAGCAAAATGCAAACCCAGCGCCTTAAAAAGCGCTAAGTTTTGCATCATTGGATAAGTCTTATCCGTTACACAGCCCTTAGGCCCTTAAATTTATTATGAACGTTCCTCGCTTTACTATTGTACTTTTGCATCCAAAGTATTGGCTGATATGGATCGCTTTTGGCGCGCTGGCGCTGCTCGCACAGCTGCCGTTTAAATGGCAAATGTGGATGGGTCGAAAACTAGGCCGTCTTTTGTATCGACTAGCAACCAGACGACGCGGTATTGCCGAGCGCAATGTTGAATTGTGTTTCCCCGAATACACAGCACAAGAGCGTCAAGCTTTAATTCTGAGGCACTTTGAATCTAATGGTTTAATTGTGTTTGAGATGGGTATGGCTTGGTTTATGCCATATTGGCGGTTGCGCAAGCGTTTTGTAGTGAAGGGTCGCGAGCACTGGGAGGCACTGCAACATAAAAACCAAGGAGCGCTGGTGGTTGGGCTACATATGTCGACATTAGAGATAGCCAGTGCTGGCATCAATCGACTTTTCACAATGTCGGTGTCCTATCGTCCTCACAGCAACGCGGTCTACGATTACATTCAATACCGCGGGCGCAGTCGCCACAATTCTAAGGCCAAATGTATCGCACGTCACGACATGCGGGACATGGTGCGAACGTTAAAAAAAGGGGGCTTGTTATGGTATGCACCCGATCAAGATTACGGGGCAAAAGTTAGTCAGTTTGCCCCTTATTTTGGCATAGAAACCGCTACCTTAGCGATGACGCCTAAGTTATTAAAAATGGCGAAAGTACCGGCGTTGACGCTTATGTATTACCGTCTCCCCGATTTTAGCGGGTATGTCCTTGATTTTGGAGGTCTCTTAGAGGGCGTCCCCTCAGGTGACGACTTGGCAGATTTGACTGTGTTGAACCAACATATTGAAAGGTGTGTGCGTGAACAGCCTGAAGAATATTGGTGGGTGCATCGACGTTTTAAAACACGTCCTCAAGGGCAAGCCTCTTTTTATGACTAAATTAGGCCGCCGTGTCTTTAGCGGAGTTTATGTGAGCGATCACCGAGAGGGCGCAATACAGATACCTGGATAATAACAATGTCCTTGTATAAGCCGAGTTCGGTCAGTACTATTGCACATTTTTAGTTCTTCAAACAAATAAATTTAAAATAGTCTGCGGCTCTACACAAGCTAACAGACAATCTCGGAGTATCGACATGAATCAAAATGGCCCCGCGCTTCAAGGCAGTATGGTTGCACTAGTAACCCCTATGAATGTCGATGCTTCGATTGATTGGTTATCACTTGATAAATTAGTTGAGTTTCACGTCGCTGAAGGTACCAACACGATTGTAGCCGTGGGAACTACGGGTGAATCTGCGACCCTATCTGTCGGCGAGCACCTGCAAGTTATTGAACGCGTTGTCGAGCGCGTTAATGGCCGTATTTCAGTGGTCGCGGGCACGGGTGCAAATTCTACTAGCGAAGCGGTTGAATTGACCAAGTCGGCGCAGTCCGTGGGTGTCGATGCTTGTTTGTTGGTGGTTCCCTATTACAACAAACCTACTCAAGAGGGCCTGTTCCGTCACTTTAGCTTTATAGCCGATGCTGTTGATATACCGCAAATCTTGTATAATGTGCCGGGTCGAACCATCACCGATATGCAAAATGATATTGTGTTGCGTCTATCCGGGCACGATAATATTATCGGTATTAAAGACGCCACCGGTGATGTGGCCCGTGGTAAAGCTTTAATAGAGAGCCTGCCCGATAATTTTTATGTCTACTCAGGTGATGACCCAACGGCACCTGAGCTTATGTTGGCCGGCGGCAAAGGTAATATCTCGGTGACGGCTAACGTGATCCCGCGTAAAATGGCAGAGCTGTGCCGACTCGCAATGGCCGGTGAGACAGAGGCCGCACGATCACTACAAGGCGAATTAATGCCACTGCACAAGGCTTTATTTACCGAGGCTAATCCTATTCCGGTGAAATGGGCAGTATCTGCGTTGGGGTTAATGCCTGCGGGTATTCGCTTGCCACTAACACCGCTGATAGGTACTAATCAGCAGATACTACACACGGCCATGACTTCACTGGCTCTGACCTAAGATGTGTATGATTTTACGAAAGCAATCTTATTCAACAAGTCTTATTCAACAAGTCTTATTCAACAAGTGTTCTAAGACAACAGTTATGAAACAGGTGCTATGAAACAAGTGTCATTTTGGATAGTTAAACTCTCTCTCTTAAGTTTATTATTGGGTCTTTCAGCGTGTGCTAGCCGCCAGCCAGATTACCTAGGGGCTAAGACTATCCCGGCTGTTAAAGTTCCGGAGGGCTTGGACGACAGTCGTCTGGGACAGATTTATCGCCTGCCACAGCAACAGATCATTCAACCCACCGTATTTAAAACGCCGTTTCCGCCCGCTATTGCCACACAAGCTTCGGAGCAGCAAGCCTCACTTCAACAGCTCGATAATAAATTATGGGTGCTAAATGATCGCTCTGTGGCAACGACCTGGGTACAAGTGACCGATTTTTGGTTGCAGCGTGGCGTGGACTTAGAGTCGACTGATGTTGCTAATGCAGCCTTGCAGACACGCTGGTTTAAAGAAACTCTTCAGCCAGGCTTCAGCATTCGTTATCGCCTGAGTCTAGAGCGGGGGTTTCAGGATAATACGACAGAGATTCACTTTAGCAATCAAAAAAGAGATGACAACAACTTAACGAGTGAGTGGACTACCTTTCAAGGTAATGTCGGTGATGATCGAGTGCACGCGCAGTTAATGTCGGCTAATCTGGTTACACAATTAATTGATGGTCCTAGCGAGGTGGGTGATTCTTTTTTAGCCGAGTCTATTAGCCTACCGCAAAAATCAGCGCTTTCGATTGTTAATGACGATCCTGTGTTGCGCTTAAACGTCGCGACCGTAAGAGCGTACCAGGCGTTGGTAAAAGCTTTGTCAAGCGAGGGCTTCCTAACCTACGATAGTGATCTAGCCAAAGGCTTGCTGTATTTTGATCAATATGCAGCAGGCAACCAGCGGCGCGGTTTTTTTGGTTTTTTAAGTGCTAAGCAAAATCCTCGGGACAACAACAAGAGCCCCTACTCGGTTGAAGAGGTTGTCACGCACCTACCGAATAATCCAGGTGTCAATGAATTGTTTTTTGGTGATGAAGAACTGGTACGAGACAAGCAACCAAGGCTTGCGAATGTTCCGGGGTTTTTGTTGGTCATAAAGCCTCACGATGGCTCTCAGTTGCTTTATTTAAGGGACGGCTACGGCAAAGTACTCGAGGCCGAGGTCGCTAAAAATATACTTGATGATATTCGTCTTCGCCTATTTTAACGTTCGACGGTTAAGAACAACTTAACGATGCTCTACAGTTAAATTCCAAAAATAAGTATCCATTAATTGAGTCTGTATGCAGTTTTCTTCGCTAGGTAGTGGCAGTAAGGGTAATGGTACGTTAATACGCAGCGACGACTGTATGCTTTTAGTCGATTGTGGTTTTACTTTAAAGCAAACGCTTAAACGCCTAGATCGTCTAAAGGTATCCCCCGACCAGCTAGATGCCATTATTGTTACCCATGAACACGGCGATCATCTCGGCGGTGTGGGCCCCCTGGCGAGAAAGTATGAATTGCCCGTCTATATGACGCCAGGCACACATCGCAGTCGCAATATTGGCGTCTTACCCGACATTGTGTTGATCAAAAATTATCTACCTTTCTCTATTAAATCGATTAATGTAACACCTGTCGCCGTGCCCCACGATGCCAGTGAACCGGCTCAATTTGTATTTGAAGTCAACGATTTACGGTTGGGTATTCTGACCGATCTGGGCAGTATTACACCGCATGTTGAAATGCATTATCAGTCCTGTGATGGGCTTGTCTTAGAGGCTAACCACGACTCGCTGATGCTAGCCTCGGGTGCTTATCCAGCCTCTTTAAAAGAGCGTGTTGGCGGTCCTTGGGGACATTTAAATAACAGGCAGGCAGCAGAATTTTTAACTCGCGTCGATCGATCTAAGTTAAAACAACTGGTAGTGGCTCATATTAGCCATCAAAACAATACGCTAGCTTTAGCTCAAGCAGCCTTTGCGCACATCAGTGCTCCTATCGACAATGTTTATTACGCTTGCCAAGATGAAGGTTTTGATTGGATAAGTTTGTAAAAAATAAGGTGAAAGCGTTTAAAATTAAGAGCTTATGTTATTCCATTAATTTGCATTTTAATGCTTATTCGGTTATTTTTATAAAATAGTGTGTGCGTTTGAACCTTTTATGGCGCGAAGTGAATTGATGGATTGAATACAGCCTCTCACACAGTAGATCTTAAAAATGATAACGTTTATAACTGGCATTAGTAGTGACCCTTCTAAAATGCACAACGGAGACGAGCGCAGAAGAACAGAGCGTAAGTCCTTGTTTATTCGTGTTGAAATTACGCATCCTTCAATAGGCACAATTATTGGATCGACGGGCGATATATCTGATGATGGGGTTTCGGTGAAAATTGAGAATCATCCAATACCACCTCTAGGCACTGCGGTCAAAGTGCGGTTTATTAAGATGAGTGGAGCGGTTAATAGAGAGCCTGTAGACATGAAAGTCATGCATCATATGCGTAATACTGTCGGTCTAATGTTCGCCTGAGTGGTCACGAGTTTAACTGGTCTAGATTCATCAAATAATGAACAGTTGGTCTTTCTGAACTTCACACTTTATTATTTCAAATCCCTCATTAATGAATATTCTTGGTATCCATTCTTTTTTATCAGAGTCGGCAGTCTTCTTGGCGCTCACTAACCATCTTGCCTATAAAACTAACTTAACCATTATTAAAACGCCCCCAGCGTTACTTGACGGTGGTAATTTGTTGTTATGCATCACGGCTAAAGGTTTAGCGCTGCACTTTACTGGTAAAGGTGTGCCCAATCCAATTATGGTAGATTTTATGGAGGGTGCGAATGCACATCGGCGCTTGTTTGGGGGCGGTAAAAATCAACTCATCGCAAAAGCTGTCGGCTTAAAAGGTAGTTATCGACCCTATGTTCTCGATGTGACAGCGGGCCTTGGTCAAGATGGTTTTGTCTTGGCGACGCTTGGCTGCAAGGTAAAATTATTAGAGCGAGTTCCCGTTATTTTTGAATTGTTGAATGATGGGCTCTTGCGAGCGGAGAAAAATGCACAGGCCGATTTACAGACGATCGTTAGTCGGATGTCTGCCATCTGTCAAGATTCACTCACGTATTTGAGCACTAGCGAGTCTGCGATCGCGTCAATCCCCGATGTTATTTATGTTGACCCTATGTTTCCCGAGCGCGAAAAGAGCGCGCTAGTCAAAAAAAATATGGCGGTGTTCCAAAGCTTAGTCGATGGTGATATCGATGCGGGCGAATTGCTGGCGCTGGCACTAACTAAGGCGAAATATCGTGTTGTGATAAAGCGGCCACGAAAAGCTTTAAGTATTGCCGAGCAATTCCCCGAAAAAAAACTACCGAAAGCAAGTCTAGTGCTCGAGGGAAAATCCAGTCGCTACGACATCTACCCGATTGCAAAGATGCCGGACAGCTAGTTGTAGAGCTCATTAAATAGCTGATTAGAGGAATAACTCACTAGACGTCCACATTAACGATTCCACACGATAACTTATTAAACAATGAATAGATGGATTCATGAGCTTATGAATTAAACGGGTTCTCTATCAAAGACATTAACTCGAATATCGATAACAGCTAGAGCACAGACATGAAAATTAGTATTATTTTAAGCGTAAGTTTCAGCATCGTTTTCATTATTTTGGTGAACAACGTCTTTGCGCTGTCGAGTGTTAGCTTAAAATATGAAGAGCCTTCTTCAGCTGAAGAAGTCGAGATACTTCGTTGGGTAAAAAGTCTACCCGGTGGCGCGCTCTTTATTGACCGTGGTTCTAAAACATCGACACAGGCGAACTCGAGTTTCAACAACTTCGCTGTTACTGTCATGATGGACGATCAGCCAGCGCATTATCAGACAGCGGCTAGCAGTAATAAAAATGTACTGGATGCTGTCGTTGGCTTCATCAATAATCGCTTTCAGTTAAAGCACTCTATAGAGCTGGTCATCGGTGCCGGTCGTGCCGTGTATGCAGATACTGGCGAGAAAATTATTTTTATACCGTTTACGTTTTTTAAAGAGGCGCGCGAGCTCTTTATACAAGCGGGTAAAGGCGATTTGGTTAATCAGGCTGTTGCCGATGTGGTTTTACACACGGTGTTGCACGAGTTGGGACATTTGTTAATTGCTATGTACGACATCCCCATCGTCGGACGTGAGGAAGATGCAGTTGATGCCTTAGCAACCGTGCTAATGCTTCAGTATGCCCGTGGCGGCGCAATTAGAGTTGAGCATACTGCCGAGCTTTATAAGCTTGACCGCGAGCCAATAAAAAATTTACGTAAATGGGACTTTATGGGTGAGCATAGCTTAAACATTCAAAGGCACTATCAGATCATGTGTCATGTCTATGGCAGCGATCCTGCAAGTTATCAGACACTAAAGCGTCGCATTGGCTTTTCAGACGACCGAGGGCTCATATGTATCGATGAATATCGGCAAATCTCACAAGGTTGGGCACACTTATTAGAACCTTACCTATTAACACAAGGACATGAATGACTGAACTCAGCTTGCCAGCTTAAACCACTAGTTTGCTAGCGGTTTAAGCTGGACGCTGGTCTAGGCGTCACGAATAGATGTCGCTACTGAATGATTAGTTTAGGTGACTAGGTGCAATGGTTTGTCTTCAAGAAAGCTCTCTATGTTCTTAACTACCATGTCGGCCTGACATTGCAGTGACGAGTCGCTACTCCAACCAACATGAGGCGTTAAGACAAAGTTTGGATTGCCTTTAAGCGATAATAAGATATTGTCTTGAGGGATGGGCTCGTTAGTTGCTACATCAAAGCCTGCTCCGGCAATCATATTTTCATTAAGAGCGACCACTAGATCCGCTTCATTGACAAGGCCGCCGCGGGCGGTGTTGATCAATAGGGCATTTGATTTCATCTTGTGAAATTCAGTCAGCTTAATTAAATTTTCAGTTGCAGCGTTGAGCGGGCAGTGTAGTGAGATTATATCGCTACTACTGATGAGTTCATCAAAAGCGAGGTAGTCCGGTTTATTGGAAAGCGGTTGATTTTTTCTATCGGCAAAAACAACCTTAAGACCTAATGCACGCCCCATCGCTGCGGTAGCTTGTCCTAAGCTGCCACCGCCAATAATTCCTAGCTGAGCACCTTTTAGATCAAAGGTTTGAGTTAAATAACCATGAAAATGCGCCGCCTGGGTCCAGTCACCTGCCATCACCGAGTTATGATAGGCAAATAAGTGTCGGCGCAGACTAAAAATTAAAGCAAAGGTGTGTTCGGGCACCGAGGTGACCGAGTAGCCTGGTGTATTACTGACGCTGATCGTGTGAGTTTTGCAGTATTCGGTATCGACATTATTAAAACCCGTAGCGATGACAGCAATATGCTTGAGGGCAGGTAGTGTCGCAATAATTTCGGCGGTCAGCACGACTTTATTAGTAACTATTATATCCGCGTCAATACAGCGCGCAACGATATCACCGGAAGAAGTTTTGTCGTGTTCGATCCATTGATGCGGGTGGCGCATTTTTTCAAAAGAAATATGAGCGGGAATTGAGCCCTTATCGAGAAATACAATTTTTGTACTCATGGTTACTGCCCTATCGTGAAAGTGGGTGTTGTCGATGGAGGCGCAACACCTTTATCCTTTAAAAACTGTTTCGCAATGACGAAGTCAAAAGGCTGGTCTTGATTCTCGGCAGCGAAGCGCAGCTCGTCGAGTTGCTGATAAAAGTCGATCTCCTGATCGGGCATAAAATGCAGGCAGGAGCCCCCAAAAAACCACAGAAGGTCTCTAGAGAAAGCAATCAACAAGTGATTGTAACCATTAACAATTTGCCCGACTAACCATTGACCC
Organism: Pseudohongiellaceae bacterium; assembly: GCA_047638515.1. Lineage (GTDB taxonomy): Bacteria > Pseudomonadota > Gammaproteobacteria > Pseudomonadales > Cellvibrionaceae > CANLBN01. The sequence goes on along the minus strand of JBLIME010000009.1, from coordinate 19,624 downwards.
TGTTCACTCATTTCCTCGGAGTAGGTTTCTGCAGCGCAAATTTTATCCAAAGTACTCATGAATTGCTGGTCGTTGTCGCTCAGTTCATCGATATCAACCTGATAAAGCCGATCCTGACTTATATTTTCTTTAAATTGTCGGAGTAGATCTACATGATAAGTAAAGTATTGCGTATAATGCATAAAATCAAATAATCTCGTTAAAACGACATTCTATCTAAAGTACGTTACCTAAGTCATCATCCTTGTTCAAAAGCTTGTTAACATCTTTCAAAAAGCATGTTGTCACTCTAAGCATGGCCTTTTTCATTACTCAATACTACCAGCGTTACGATAACTATTATGCCCACTGCACTCTCTATAAAGTCGCTTAAGAAAGTCTACAGCAATGGCTTTGAAGCATTAAAAGGTATTGATCTCGATGTCAGCGAGGGCGATTTTTTTGCACTACTGGGTCCCAATGGTGCCGGTAAGTCGACAACGATCAGTGTAATTTGCTCTCTAGCGCTTAAATCTGCGGGTTCTATACGTATCTTCGATCACGATATTGATGCTGATTTTTCAGCTGCAAAGAAATGTATTGGTATTGTGCCTCAAGAGTTTAATTTTAATCAGTTTGAGAAGGTGTTCGACATCGTTGCTAACCAAGGTGGCTACTTTGGGTTGTCGAGAGCCCTATGCGCAGAGCGTGCCGAAAAGTACTTAAGACAACTGAGTCTGTGGGATAAGCGCGACGAGATCTCGCGCAGCTTGTCGGGGGGTATGAAGCGTCGGTTGATGATTGCGCGCGCACTTGTGCACGAACCCAAACTGTTGATCTTGGATGAGCCTACAGCGGGAGTTGATATCGAACTAAGACGCTCTATGTGGACGTTTTTAAAAGCAATCAATACACAGGGGACAACTATTATCTTAACGACGCACTATCTCGAAGAAGCGGAGAGCTTGTGTCGTAATATCGCTATCATCGATGGGGGTGAAATCATTGAGAGCACCAGTATGAAATCCTTACTGCAACGTCTAGATAAAGAGACACTTATTTTTGATTTGACCAATAAACTGACAACTGCACCGATACTACAGCACTGTGACTCGACGCTGATTGATAATTTCACTTTAGAGGTTGTTGTCAAAAAAGGCACGTCACTTAATTATGTGTTTCAGTGCTTAAACGAAAAAGATATTCAAGTAACCAGTATGCGCAATAAAAGTAATCGACTTGAAGAATTATTTCTATCATTAGTCAAGAACGATAAAGGATAAGTAGTAATGACCTTGCAAGAAAAATGGATTGCCCTGTCGACGATTATTCGTAGAGAAATTGTGCGCTTTATGCGTATTTGGGTGCAAACCTTAATCCCGCCAGTTATTACCATGACACTTTATTTTGTTATTTTTGGTAAATTAATTGGTTCACGTATTGGTGACATGGGTGGCTTCAGTTACGTTGAATTCGTTGTTCCCGGTTTAATTATGATGTCAATCATCACCAACTCTTACGGTAATGTCGTCAGCTCTTTTTTTAGTGTCAAATTCCAAAAAAGTATCGAAGAGATATTAGTGTCGCCGACGCCCAATTACATCATACTATTTGGCTACGTTTTTGGTGGTGTGATTCGTGGGTTATTGGTGGGTTTTATTGTCACTGTCGTATCGATGTTTTTTACCGACCTATCGGTTCATAATCTACCGGTAACTATCTGTATCGTATTTTTAACCTCGGTCGTGTTTGCCCTAGCGGGGTTCCTGAATGCATTATTTGCCAAAGGTTTTGACGATATCTCTATAATCCCTACTTTTATATTAACCCCACTAACTTATTTGGGAGGTGTTTTTTACTCCATAAAGCTACTGCCTGAATTTTGGCAGGGCGTGTCGCAACTCAATCCTATTTTATATATGGTTAATGCGTTTCGATACGGTATCTTGGGCGCGTCCGATATTAATATCGTCACTGCATTTTTTGGTGTGACTGGGTTTATTATACTGCTTTCATGTGCTTGCCTGTATCTATTAGCTCATGGGACACGTCTGCGCGCATAAAAAATGCACGACATGCCATCTCGAGATAGTTTGTTACAGTCGCTAGTTCATGCCAGTTGTTGCGAAGCTTGGCCTACTAGATTGAAACCACCACTGCCGGCAGTTTAACTACGCGGTTACAACTACGCCGTTACAACTATGCTATCTCAACTATTACAGTCGAGTTATCAGACCTCAATTATGACACTTCAATTATGAAAAGTTCTACTAGTACAATGACTGCTGCTCTTCCTTTAGGGCAGGCAACTGTTTATAAAACGCAATACGATGCCAGTTTGCTGTATCCGATTCCCCGTCAGAACACTCGTCGGACTCTATTTGCCGACAAAGATTTACCTTTTACGGGTACCGATCTATGGACGGCCTATGAAGTCTCTTGGTTGAACTCTCAGGGTATGCCCCAGCTGCGTCTGGTTGAATTTATATTCGCTCATGACACCGTTAATATAGTTGAATCTAAATCCTTTAAACTTTATTTGAATTCGTTTAATCAGACTTATCTTGATTCAGAAAACGACCTCAAGCGTATTATGTTCAACGACTTAAGTGCGGCTGCGGTGGGGATGCTTGAGATATTTTTTTATGATCTAGACGATGCGCATAATTTAGCCATTGATCACCTGCCCGGGCGCTGCATCGATGGCTGTGATATTCGCATTGAGCATTATCATCGCGAGGCACAATTATTATGTGTCAGTCAAAATGAGAGCAAGGCAGAAAATATCACTGTTGAGCGTGAAACACTCTATAGTCATCTACTCAAAACTAACTGTCCGGTGACGAATCAACCCGACTGGGCAACAATCTTTATTGAGTATTCCGGCCCTAAAATTAAAGCAGAAAACCTATTAGCTTATTTGGTGTCTTTTAGAGAGCATCAAGACTTCCACGAAAATTGCGTCGAGCAAATATTCGTTGATATAGATCAGCAGTGTAAGCCAACAACACTAGCCGTTTATGCGCGTTATACCCGTAGGGGAGGCTTGGATATTAACCCTATGAGGTATTCTTTAAATACGGTTGAACAGCCCTTTAAAAATTTACGCTTGAGAACCCGCCGACAATAAGTCATATTTTTAAAGCCTTGGTCAATTAATAGCACAAAGAGTTTCAATGAATTTTTTTGTCGCGTAAAGTCTTCGTCGCTATCTCTAACTTTTTGATAACGTGGTCTTTCTCGTAATTTTTAATTTTTTCTAAATCTAAATGCATCGAAAACCCCTCCATGCTCTCAGAAAGATAGCTTTGCTTGCCAGCTAGATTTTTGCGAAAGTTAATGACCTGATAGACTTGAATTGGGTGAGTAAAGCCTTTAGCTTTAATTTGCCCCCGGTCTTTACATAAGATGACGTCTTTGATGAGTGACCAGGTCTCATGAGAGATCAAAATGTCGCCAGGTTTTCCGGCTGATTCTAAGCGACTCGCTAAATTTACGTCAGCCCCTAGAGCGGTATAGTTTAGGTTTCTGTCGGTGCCAAACGTACCTACGGTACAGTACCCGGAATTAATACCAATACGTACTTGTAACGGTTTTTTAATACCGAGCTCAGACCAGTGAGCTTGCAGTTCTTGCATGCGCCTACTCATTTCTAACGCCATTGCAACGCATTGCACGGCGTCTTTTTTGATGCCTTGACTCGTCTCGCTATCATCGCCGAAAAGAATCATAATGGCATCGCCCATAAACTTATCGACGGTACCGTTAAAGCGGTTGGCGACTTTACTCATTTCAGATAAATAGCTATTGAGTAGTTCAGCCAGAGTCTCGGCTTCTAACTCCTCGCTGAGCTCGGTAAAACCGACAATGTCTGAAAAGAACACAGTAATGCGTTTGCGCTCAGTTAATATCCGATGATTCTTATCGCGAATCATAGCGGTGACTGGTCCGGGAATATAATGCGAGAGTCGATACACCTGCAGGCGATAGGTTGCGCTATCTTTTTTAAAAATGGCATTAGCGATCAATAATTTCTGCAAATATCGATAGGAAGACGCGCCATAAACGCAAAGATAGGCGAAACTGCCGATGAGCACTAGATTATTTAGGGTGCTGTTGGACTCGAGGTCGACGGTTTGGTTATCTAATACAAAAAATCCGATAATTAACCCTAACACTACCCCGGTATTGACTTCGAAGGCCTGCTTAATGCCACCTTGCGAGAGCGCATTAAATTGCAACAGGGTGAGTAATAAAAGACTTGGCCAGGGCGAGTACTCAAGTGCAGTGACAGCCAACATAATTACACCTCCGTCGGCTAATGCCAAGGCGGTGGAGCTGTTAATTTTTTCTTTGTCTTGAATGAGGGTGAGCCAATAGGTAGTCACGCAATAAAACATCAATAGGCCGGCTATCGCTAAGGTCTCAATATGCATAAATTTTACTTCAGACATATTTTTGCCAATCAAGGCAGCACTTGCAAAAAGACTCAGCAATACCCGAAAATAATATTGATACCGGGGTAGTCGCGCTTTATCTGTTTTATCTTCAACTACGGGGTAGCGCATAATTAATGACTAATATAGTAATAAGAATATCGCTCTGGCACTGTTCTCAAACAGCTGCACAAGGACTAAAATTTTTATTCTATAATAATATAGCATGTTTAGACATTAATCATATGAGTTATATGCGCTCGGTTAGCGAGCTGTGGCCAGACCTTGCTGATGATGACTAAAGTCTGCATTGGCTAGGGGCTTCTAATTTAAAAATAGCGCGACTGACTAGCTTAGTTATTATTTTATGGTTTAGTGCGTATAGTGTGGGTTGAATTTTTTTGATCTCCTATTCATTGTTTGTGAGTTACTTTCTGTGGCTATTATCTTAGCGATTATTCCTGTTTTTCTTATTATTTTGTGCGGGCTTATCTGCGCGCATTATAAATTTGTGAGCTCGGATTTCTGGCGGGGAGCAGAAAAAGTTACTTATTTTTTATTATTTCCGGCACTATTAATCAGTAAAATAGCGGTTGCCGATCTTGCGGGGCTCGATATCTTGAATGCAGCAGTAGTGATCTTATTGCTCTATGCAGGATTAACGCTGATGTTGGTAGTATTGCAGCTAGTTGTTAAGTTTCCTCCCTTTAAATTTACCTCTGTATATCAAGGCGGCATTCGCTTTAATACTTACATCGGTCTATCGCTCGTTATTGCTTTGTTTGGCCCCGATGGTCTAGTCATGGCTATTATGCTGATTACATTGATGATTCCAGCGCTGAATATCTTATGTGTCCTGGTGCTTGAGCTATATCATCAGCAGGGCGATAGCCGGGGCAAGATTTTTAAGCGTGTGGGCAAATCTATTGTTAATAACCCTTTGATTCTAAGCTGTATGGCGGGGGTATTAATCAATGTTTTACGACTACCCGTGCCTTCGATGCTTTTAGAGACTCTGGATATATTCTCTAAGGCGACGCTGCCGATCGGCTTGTTAACCGTTGGTGCCGCTCTTAACCTGCGCTCAATTTCTGCATCAATAGCGCCTCTAGTCGTCGCGAGTGTGGCTAAATTTTTAGTGCTACCAATGCTCGCCGTAGTTTTGTGTAGCTTGTTTAATGTAGAACCTTTAATGAGAGGCGTACTCTTGTTATTAACCTTGTTGCCCACCGCATCGGCAGCCTATATTTTGGCGCGGCAGCTCGGCGGCGACTATGAGTTAATGGCGACGATTATCACGGTACAGACACTGCTAGCAGGCATTATGATGCCGATAATGTTAATTATTCTTGTATGAGTTTACTGTGAATAGATGACTAATTAATAGGTAATTATAGGGAATTACTGTATGCTGCGGCACACAAATATTTCATTCTATTCACTATTAAATAAATACCTCTTATTATGAGTTTTGATTCCCTCGGTCTCTCTGAGCCATTATTAAAAGCCGTGCTCGAAAAGGGCTACGACAAACCTTCGCCCATTCAAGAACAAGCCATTCCTGCCATCATCAGCGGTAAAGATGTCATGGCCGCAGCGCAAACGGGCACCGGTAAAACTGCTGGTTTCACCCTGCCGTTACTTAACCGCCTCGCGGGCGGTGACTTAGCTCGCGCCAATCATGTGCGCGCTTTAATTTTAACGCCTACCCGCGAACTCGCCGCACAAGTCGCCGCCAGTGTCGAAACCTACGGTAAATATCTCCCTCTGCGTTCTACAGTTGTCTTTGGTGGCGTAAAAATAAACCCACAGATGATGGCGCTAAGAAAAGGCGTCGATGTACTAGTGGCGACACCGGGAAGACTGCTTGACCTCTATAATCAGGGGGCTATTAAATTCTCGCAGCTAGAAGTGCTGGTGCTCGATGAAGCCGACCGTATGTTAGATATGGGATTCATCCACGATATTCGTAAGATTTTGAATGTACTTCCAGTTCGTCGACAGAATTTGTTGTTCTCTGCGACCTTTTCGGAGGATATACGTAAACTCGCTAAAGGCTTAGTAGACAACCCTGTCGAAATTTCAGTGAGTCCGCGCAACACCACCGTGAGTACTGTTAAACAGTGGATTCACCCTGTCGACAAAAAACGTAAGTCAGAGCTACTATGTCATTTGATTCACACGCACCAATGGGATCAAGCGCTGGTTTTTTCGCGCACAAAGCATGGTGCTAATAAGCTTGTTAAACAGTTATTGGCCGAGGGCATTACCGCTATCGCCATTCACGGCAATAAAAGTCAAGGTGCGCGCACAAAAGCATTGGCAGAATTCAAAGCCGGCGGCGTCCGCATTCTGGTCGCGACGGATATTGCGGCTAGAGGTTTAGATATCGATCAGCTTCCGCAAGTTGTCAACTTTGATCTACCGAATGTGCCTGAAGATTATGTGCATCGTATCGGTCGTACCGGTCGCGCCGGCGCTTCAGGTCAGGCGATTTCACTGGTCAGTGCCGACGAATTTAAAGAGCTAAGCAGTATTGAGCGCCTAATTAAGACGCTACTGACACGAGAGGTTATCGAAGATTTTGATCCCGACCATCAGCTCCCCGAGTCGCGCCTAGATCATCGACCGATTAAGGCAAAAAAACCGAAGGCGTCTGGATTCAGTCGTGGCGACAGTAATAATGCCGACAGTAAAAATCAAGTCAATCGACGACGCGGACGTGGTGACGATGATAAAAGCGGAAGAACTAATACCGAGTCAAAGCATAAAAGTGGATATTCAAACACTCGAAAGCCAAGAACTAACAGCGCCACTTCCAGTAGTACTGTCAATGCCAATGGACAAAGAACCGAGCATAAGAGCGGTAATCGATAAGCTCGACGGTTTAACACAGTTAGGTGATGTGTGAAAAAGATAGCTATTTTCGTCGACGTACAGAATATTTATTACACGACTCGGGACACTTACAAGCGCCAGTTCAATTATCGCCGATTTTGGCCGCGCATTGAAGCCGAGGGCGACATCACCATTGCTAATGCCTACGCGACTCACCGTGGTGACGACCAACAGATCAAATTTCAAGATGCGCTCAAACATATCGGCTTTAGCGTTAAGTTAAAGCCTTTCATCCAGCGCAGTGATGGTTCTGCGAAAGGTGATTGGGACGTAGGCATCACCATCGACGTCTTAGAGGCCGCGCCACTGGTCGATAAAGTCATACTGCTATCGGGGGACGGTGACTTTGATAGGCTCCTCGAAAAAATCAAACATACCTACTCAGTAGAAACCGCTGTCTACGGCGTGAAAAAATTAACTGCCGCGTCGCTAATAGACGCTGCTGATGATTTTTATGCGATCGACGAAACGATGCTAATTTAGGGTGCTGTCTTAGTCATATCGTTGTAGCGGCGGCTTAGAACTGGCCAGTGCCTCTGACTGTATGGTCAGTTTTTCAACGAGTGCGGTCATTTGTGCGGCGGTAGAGCTAATCAAAGTAGCTAGTACGTAATAAACACAACACGCTTCGAAGTAAGATAAGCCCATGCCCGCCAGTAAAGTTAGCACACTAGACACTCAAAAATTAAAACGCTTGGAAACTGATTTTTTAATGCGTTATCCCGGGGGTTTCGATGATCCCGATATGTTGGCTCTTACCAAAAAACACAACTTTGATAAGATGGTCGCCTTCACTCACAGCGCTTTTGATAAAGTTGCCTGTTCAAATATTCACGTTACAGCAGATAATATGATCAAGGCGGTTAGTCGCTCGTCGATGATATCGATGTACGAGAAACCTAAGTTTCGCGATTTTGTGAAAAATCTCAACGAGTACGACAAGGCTTTTTTAGTAGAGGCTCTGAGCAATATGCTTCACGGTAAGCAGCAGTTTGGCTTCGAGGCGATGGTGGATATATTACGCACGGAAAAGCTCGCTAAGTGGAGCTTGGTGAGTGTTATTCCCGCCTATTACGCACCTCAAAAACAAGTCTTTGTAAAACCTACGACGGCTAAAAACATACTGAAACATTTTGACCTAGATGATCCCGTCTATAAGCCTGCACCCACCTGGGATTTCTATAAAAAATATCGCCAGCTAGTGATCGCCGGTAAAGCGAAGGTCAACAAAAGCTTATCACCGACCAACGTGGCATTTACGCGCTTTCTGATTATGACAGTCGACAGATAATCACTTGCGGACGCCGCCGTTAAGCACTCATCTTTAGGTTAGTAGACTTGAAGACCGTCTATCTGTTCTTGGGCATCCATCCACTTCTCTTCTAATTCTTCAATAGTGACCCCAAGTTGCCCTTGTTCTAGCAGTAGTTCTTGCAGTTGTTTTTTATTGTCATCGTTATAGAGCGATTCGCTCCCGAGCTTTTCCTGTATTACTTCAAATTTCTTTTGTTGGTTTTCTATTTCTTTTTCTGTTTTTTTAATCAGGTTATTTAACGGCTTCAGCTGCTCGCGTTTAGCGGCTTCTTGTTGACGCAGTAATTTCTTATCGACTTTATCGGCAACTGCACTGCTGCCATCACTTCTATTTGCAGGCGCCGGCACTGCGTTTTTTGACTGCTGAAGTGATTCCTTTAGCCACCGCTGATAGTCGGCTAAATCGCCGTCAAACAAACTGATAGAGTGATTGGCGACAAGATAAAACTCGTCGACTGTATTCTTAAGTAGGTGTCTGTCGTGCGATATAACCACTAGAGCGCCTTTATAAAGCTGCAAGGCAAGAGTCAGTGCGTGCCGCATATCTAGGTCGAGGTGATTGGTCGGTTCATCTAAAATTAGTAAGTTCGGTTTTTGCCAAACAATTAAGGCAAGTGCTAAGCGCGCCTTCTCTCCACCTGAAAAGGGTCTAATAGCCTCGACAGCTTTGGCGCCATGAAAATTAAAACTGCCTAAAAAATTACGAATAACCTGTTCGGTCACCTTTGGAGATAAGCGTTGAACATGCAGTAGAGCGCTGGCATCTAAATCTAAAAATTCTAATTGATGTTGTGCAAAATATCCAATCTTAAGGTGCTCGCTGACATTGCGCTCTCCACTTAATAGGGCCAGATCACCGACGAGAGTTTTAACTAAGGTCGATTTACCCGCACCGTTATAACCCAACAAGCCAATACGTGTGTCTGCGCGCAAAGTTAGCTCAGCCTGTCTGACAATGGGGGCTACGGCGACTTTTTTGTCGCGGGTGACATAGCCAAGATCAGCTTTGTCGAGACTTAACAACGGGTCTGAAGTTTTGTCGGCTTCACTAAAGCGAAAACTAAAGGGCGAATCGATATGAGCAGGCGCTATTTTCTCCATGCGCTCTAATTCTTTTAAGCGGCTTTGTGCTTGCTTGGCTTTAGTTGCCTTGGCTTTAAAACGATTGACGAATTGTGTGATCTCGCCAATACGTTGCTGTTGCTTCTCAAAATTTGATTGTTGTAGCGCTAAGCTCATCGCTCGCTGTGTCTCGAAGGATGAGTAGTTACCGGTGTAGGTAGTAATTTTTTGATGCTCTATATGTAAGATCTGACCGGCAACCGCATCGATAAAATCCCTGTCATGGGAAATAAATAATAGGGTCCCCTTATAGCTTTTTAACCACAGCTCTAACCATAAGGTGGCATCAATGTCTAAGTGGTTGGTGGGCTCGTCGAGTAGCAGTAGATCGGAGGGGCACATAAGAGCTTGCGCTAAGTTAAGACGAATGCGCCAGCCTCCTGAGAAATCTGCGACTGACTTAGTCATATCGGCTTGTTTAAAGCCAAGACCATGCAGTAGTTGCTCGGCGCGATTGTTGGCGGTATAGCCATCGGTCGTCTCAAAATCGGCATAGGCTTGTGACAATGCAAGGTGGTTATCACTAGACTGCGCCGTCTCAATTGTGCGCTCAATTTTTCGTAGACGATCATCGCCGTCTAAAACATAGTCGCGAGCAGATCGATGATTTTCAGCAACTTCCTGTGCCATATGCGATACACGCCACTGCTTAGGTATAAAGATATTGCCGTTGTCGAGGCTAATGCCCCCAAGCAGCAATTTAAATAGACTCGATTTACCACAGCCGTTAGCACCAATAATTGCCGCACGATGCGTGGGTTGAATGGTGGCAGAGGTATTGTCGAGGAGGCGCTGAGGGCCACGTTGTAGGCTAATGTCTTGTAAGGTAATCATGCGTGACATTATAACCTGAGTTGGCATTAATTTTGGTATTGATATTAACGCAAGTGTCGATAATAAATGCGCAGAGCGCGATTAAATACGCTGCTCTGGGTACTTATTTACGTAATTGGTAGCCGGTTCTAAAAATTTGCCAAACAATGATGAGTGCAATACCTAAAAAGAATAAAATCATCGCAATACTGGTCGCCACATTGACATCGGACACTCCATAAAAACTCCAGCGAAAACCGCTAATTAAATAGACAACGGGGTTAAATAAGGTCACTGTTTGCCAAAAAGGCGGCAGCATACTGATTGAATAAAAGCTCCCGCCTAAAAATACCAAGGGCGTCACTACTAGTGAGGGGATCAGTTGTAATTTTTCAAAATTATCTGCCCAAATACCAATAATAAAACCCAGTAAACTGAAGGTTACGCAGGTCATTACCAAGAAAAATAACATAGCAAAAGGATGAGCTATTTGCAGCGGCACAAATAATCCAGCGGTAGCGAGGATAATGACACCTACAATCAAAGACTTGGAAGTGGCAGCACCGACGTAGCCTAATATAATTTCACGAGCAGACACCGGCGCCGACAGTACTTCGTAGATGGTGCCAGAAAACTTGGGAAAGAAGATACCAAAAGATGCGTTCGATATGCTCTGCGTTAACAGTGACAGCATTAGTAGACCTGGAACAATAAATGAACCGTAAGGTATGCCATCTATCTCGCTAATACGCGAGCCAATGGCCGAGCCAAAGACAATAAAGTATAAAGAGGTAGAGATGATGGGCGATATAATGCTTTGCAACAGTGTTCGCCATGTACGCGCCATCTCAGCCTGATAGATGGCCTTTATTGCGTAGTAGTTCATGATTTGTCCTCGGCCGTTGCTAAGCTCAACTCTTTCTCGTTATCCTTGACAAGCTGCACAAATATTTCTTCTAGTGAGCTCTGTGTCGTATCAATGTCATTGAAATTGATACCGTTATTATTAAGCTCATCAATTAAAGTGGCAATGCTCGAGGACGCACTTTTTTGGCTAGATTCACTCTTAGTGCTAAACGTATAGCTGAGTTGATGTCCGTTTTCGGACAGGTCTAGCTGATAGTGGTTAAGGGTTGGAGGTATCTGTTCGAGACTTTCTTGTAATTGCAGAGTGATACATTTTTTACCGAGCTTTTGAATGAGCGTTGCTTTCTCTTCGATTAAAATAATTTCACCGTTGTTGATAACGCCGATTCTGTCCGCAATCTCCTCGGCCTCCTCTATATAGTGGGTTGTCAGAATAATGGTGACGCCCGATTCTCTGAGTGTGTTGATCACCTTCCACATATCCTTTCTGAGCTCTACATCAACGCCTGCGGTTGGCTCGTCGAGGAACAGTATTTCGGGTTCGTGGGACAGCGCTTTAGCGATGAGTACACGTCGTTTCATTCCTCCCGAGAGCGTCATCATCATGTTATCTTTTTTGTCCCAAAGCGACAGGTCTTTGAGGATTTTTTCAATGATTGCTGGGTTTGCGCTTTTTCCGAAAAGACCACGGCTAAAGGTGACGGTGTTCCAGACTGTAGAAAATGCATCGGAAGTCAGTTCTTGCGGAACTAAGCCGATTTTTCCGCGAGTTTTACGATAATCTTTTTGAGTGTCAAAACCATCGACGCAAACACTCCCTGAGGTCGAGTTGGCGATACCACAAATAATCGAAATTAGTGTGGTTTTACCCGCACCATTAGGCCCCAATAAAGCAATGATTTCACCTCGATGAATGTCTAGATTTATATTTTTTAGTGCGTGAAAGCCAGAATCATAGACTTTATTAATGTTGCTAATGGTTATGATCGGTGACATTGATTAACTCAGTGTAATAGGTGACAAGTTAACGTATTTATACGGAATAGCATTCAACGTTTCTTTTATTTGGACGTTTTGCCAGCAAATAGGCTGCTTCGCCCTAGCGCATCTAGACATTTCGACTAGAGTACATCGCACACCGCTTTTCAAGAGCAGCTTTCAAAAAACATCGCTGACAAGTATCGTCCTCGAGCCCAAAGTCCTATGTACAAGGCGGCAAGTGTCAACAGCAGTCATAACCATGGATAGCGTTTAAATCTAGGTTACCAAGTGTTAGCTGCCATCAACGTGATCGAGTGCAACGAGTGCAGTTGTTACTTGATGAGTCTAACCCGAAAAGACCGACCTTTCAGTTTTCCCTGTTCAATTTTGTCGAGGGCATCCGCCGCCATTTGACGACTGATGGCGACATAAGCACAGTTATCAAAAATATTGATCTTGCCGACGTGTTTGCCGTCTATTCCAGCTTTACCCGTGAGCGCACCTAGTATATCGCCGGCGCGAATTTTTTGTTTTTTACCGCCGTCTATTTGTAAGGTTGCCATGGGTGGTTTGTAACCCAGTTCCTTCGGCCCAGCGCTTGTAGGTAAAGATCTTGTGACCAGTGTTTGACCCATATAGGTTTCTAGTAACTTTAATTTATAGCTCTCTTTTTCAGTGATCAAGGTGTAAGCCTTGCCCTGACTACCGGCGCGACCCGTGCGGCCAATACGGTGCGTGTGAACTTCTAATTCACGTGCAATTTGATAGTTAATAACCGTGCCTAGATCGTCGATATCAAGACCGCGTGCGGCGACATCGGTGGCCACTAAAATAGAGGCGCTCTTATTTGAAAAGCGCACAAGTATCTGCTCGCGCTGTCTTTGTTCGAGGTCGCCATTTAATGCGACGGCACTTAGGCCAATATTGTTGAGTTGTGAAGCTACCTCTTGTGTCTCTATTTTTGTATTACAAAAGACAACGGCAGAATCGGGCCGGTGTTTAAGCAACAGCGTTAGCAGAGCACTACTGCGAGAGGTACCGTTATCTAGCTTGTAGACTATCTGCTCAATAGTCGTATTATCGTGTGTCGATTCAACTTGTACGGTAACCGGCTCATGCATAATACGCTTGGCAATAGCACTTATTTCAGCGGGGAATGTGGCGCTAAAAAGTAAGGTCTGATGCTTTGCCGGAACATGTTCTAAAATAGCATCGATCGAGGGTTTAAAGCCCATATCGAGCATGCGATCAGCCTCGTCAAAGACCAGAGAGTTAAGATTGTCTAGATTGAGTTTGTTTTTGCGTAAGTGCTCTTCTATGCGTCCAGGCGTGCCCACTACAATGTGCGCGCCGTGTTCTAAAGAACCAATTTGTGGCCCAAAGGGCATGCCGCCACACAGGGTCAGTATCTTAATATTGTGGATACCGCGGGCTAGCTTGCGAATCTCTTTAGCGACCTGATCGGCCAGTTCTCGCGTCGGACAAAGTATTAAGGTTTGCACGCGAAATTTTTTGACATCGAGGTGCTGTAGTACACTCAAGCCGAAAGCTGCGGTCTTGCCCGATCCCGTTTTTGCCTGTGCGATTACATCTTTATGAGCTAGTGACAGGGGTAAGCTTTGGCGCTGAATAGGGGTCATCTCTGTATAGCCAAGCGACGCTAGATTACTAATGAGGTCTGGGTGTAATGGCAGTGACGAAAAGTCGTTGTTACTCAAGTGGGAATCCTACATAGGTTGTCGATGTGTGTAGATCAGCAGCATGTCAGTGTTGCTGATCTTGTTAACGCGTCAGTTAAATAGTGTAACATTTAGCAGTCGATAAGATTGTAAATATTATGGCGCTGATGGATGTAGCGGTGTCTCTTTTTGACATTCGCCCAAGGGCCGATCAGCGTTAAAATTGTGGTTTATAGAGTCATCTGTATTAATAGATGTCGGCTTTCAGGCCCATTAAGCTAGCTTCTAAGCTCGCCAACTTTCGATGTGCCGAGGCTCCGCGAGCAGCGCCAAGGTGATAATAATAAGTGCTTAAAAGTAGTCTTGGTGTCGTAAAAATAGGTATAAATAACTATATTTTTGATTATAGTGACTTTAAAATGCCATTTAGTCATAAAAGGCTAGTTACAAAAGATATAGGTGCAAAATAAGCAATCAAGAGATCGCTTTTCAAATTGCTAGCCCTACCTTAAGGTCTGTTCAGGGTCGCAATAAGGTTTATATAAGTTGAAGTAACGTTGTTAATTGGAGAAGTAAGTTATGAGTCAGCGCGAGTCTATGGATTATGACGTGGTCATTGTCGGCGCAGGTCCTGCAGGTCTGTCTGCTGCGATTAAGTTGCGCCAGTTGGCCATCGCTAACGATCAGGAGCTGAGTGTCTGTGTTCTAGAAAAAGGCTCGGAGTTGGGCGCCCATATTTTATCGGGAGCGGTGATCGAACCCCGTGCACTCAACGAGCTTATTCCCGATTGGCAAGAAAAAGGTGCACCGCTAAATATATCGGTCAAGGCTGACCACCTATATGTGCTGACGGGTGCAAAAAAAGCCATCAAAATGCCTGATGCTATAGTGCCTAAAACGATGCATAACCAAGGTAATTATATTGTTAGTCTCGGTAGCGTGGTGCGTTGGTTAGGTGAGCAGGCAGAGGCCTTAGAAGTTGACATTTTTCCTGGGTTTGCCGTTGCCGAAGTCTTATATGACGCCGAGGGTCGCGTTAAAGGTGTGGCCACCGGGGATATGGGACGTGGTGCCGACGGTATCGAAAAAGCTAGCTTCCAGCTTGGGATGGAGCTGCACGCTAAATACACTATTTTTTCAGAGGGCTGTCGGGGACATTTAGGTAAGCAATTAATCGCTAAGTTTGATCTCGACAAAGGCCGCGATCCACAACATTATGGCATTGGCATCAAAGAGATCTGGCAGATAGATGCAGCTAAGCACGATGCTGGTCTGGTCGTTCATGGCGCTGGCTGGCCTTTGCAAGACAGCGGCGCATCAGGCGGCTTCTTTCTCTATCACGCCGACGATAATCAAGTCGTTGTCGGTTTAATTACTGATCTCAACTACAGCAACCCACATATCAGCCCCTATGATGAGTTTCAACGCCTTAAACACCACCCGGTTATCGCCGCGACTCTCGACGGCGGCGAACGTCTCGTTTACGGTGCTCGCGCAATTACTAAAGGGGGTCTCAACTCACTGCCAAAAATGACCATGCCCGGCGCATTAATTATCGGTTGTGATGCGGGCACGCTGAACTTTGCAAAAATTCAAGGCACACACACTGCAATGAAGTCGGGTATGATTGCCGCCGAGACCTTAGCGGCCGCTTTTGCGGCGGGTGATACTGGTGGTGCTGACCTATGCGCTTATACCGATAACTTCAAGGCCTCCTGGCTTCAACAGGAATTACACGAGAGTCGTAGCTTTGGTGCGGCCATCCATAAGTTTGGCATGTATTTAGGGGGCGCTTATAATTTTGTTGAGCAGAATATTTTTGGTGGACATTTACCGTTCACTTTACGTGATACTAAGGCAGATCATTTGCAATTAGTAAAAGCGGTGGACGCTAAAAAAATTGCCTACCCTAAGCCCGATGGAAAATTGAGTTTTGATAAATTGTCGTCGGTATTTTTATCAAATACCCACCACGAAGAAGACCAGCCCGGACACCTAACGTTGAAAGATAGCAGTGTGCCGATCAAGCATAATTTGGCACTCTACGATGCTCCCGAGCAACGCTATTGTCCCGCCGGTGTTTATGAAATTATTGAGGATGGACCGGAGCCCAGATTGCAAATTAACGCACAAAACTGCGTCCACTGTAAAACTTGCGATATTAAAGACCCGACCCAAAATATTAATTGGGTAGCACCAGAGGGTGCTGGCGGACCGAATTATCCCAATATGTAGGCTTCTGATTTTAAATGGGACTGATGACTCATCATTTCTTCACCTTAAAGGTGAATTTGCTTAATAAGTCCTTGGAAAATACGTTATGAAGCAAGCAACTAAATCCTTTTTGGTAGGCTTAGTGATATTTGTACCTATTTGCGTGCTGACTGCACAGTGGCGCATTCTTCAAATTTTGATTTTACTGTTATTTCTTGTCTACGGTATTGGATTTTTCTTTTTAAAAGAGTTTAAACAATACATCCCGTTGTCGGTAGCTTTTTTTATAGCTCTGTGTGGTAGTATTTTCATTTATCCACCCGTTTAAATCGTGGTGAAAGTCAACCATCAACATAGTTTTTTGTTCACGGCTGGCCATTAGCCCACTCTAGGCATCCTCGACCCCTCTTCAAATACTTACATGTTGCCAAATCTCGTCCCTCGGTTTTTGTTGTTAAAAAATATCGGCATTTTTTTTAATAACTATTGGTTGTGTTTAAACATAGATAGTTTTAAAGGTAAGTAACCCGCCTATTATGGTGTTTTCATTCTTTCGACAATGGGTTGGTCGCTCGGCCTCGATGCTTTCAGTGATTATTGATTTAGCGAAAGACGCTTCGCTAAATCAATAATGCAGTGACGGATAATACTGATACTAGTATTATCCGTCACCTTGACAGTCACTTCTCTCTGAAAATTAACGCCGATACGCTAAACAGAATTAGGATCAATTTTTAAAGTGACAATAGCTAGTGATAAAAGGTAGTGTCGAGACGCAGTGTTAATACGTAGCGTTAATGGGCAGCTGCTTTCAGTTAGTTAGCCAGAGCGTGCTTTGAACGCTAGTAGTTACCGACTCGCTGCTGGTGCCAATCGACCAGAATTTATGGGGCGAGTAACGAGTGCAATTAAAGACAAAAGGCCAATTAAACAACAAGTTATTGATACATTAATAAGGGTTTTTTATGCAGCCCTATTTTTAAAATGTTTTTGCGATATTGATAAAAAAAACGTTTTTATCAAATTCATACAAGGCGATATTCGAGTTACTTTTAGTGTATTGATAGGCGACACTTAATGTAATTGCCCGAGCTAGAGTCCATGAAAGTTTGGAGTGGAGGCGCACGCGCTTATCTGAGCGATCTCTTAAAAATGTAGGGTCTTGCCGATCGTGGTCGCTGATGATGTAATCTATGCCCACGGCAAGCTTGAGTGTATGGTTAAGCTGTTTATCGAGTGCCGCTTTTAAGCCGTAAGAGTCGTAGTCAAGGTACTCAAAATTTTCCTCACTTTTTATATCGCGAGACATGTACACAGAGGGCCTAATGTTCAGCGTGGGTGACAACGCACGACGATACAGGCCAGTGACAATGACACGCCTATCGTCGCGTATATTTTGAGTTTGATAATCTTGTGTTTGAACATCGATATCGATTTTATAATAATTACTACCGGCAAGCTGCTGTAAATGCTCAAAATTGAATTGAGTAATATTTATCTTATCAAAATTATTATAATCGAGATGGTTTTGTATCATATTAAACGAGTGCTGATAATTCTCATAGTTTAAGCGCACGCCGGCATCAATGGCGACATAGGTTTGATTGTAAAAACTATCGTCAGTTTTTGCCAGTGTGCCTTTCAACACATAGGCGAGTTCATCGGTATGCTGATAGCGCAGGGTGCCCGATGCATAAAGTGTTTGTGCTATTTTATCTTGCGGCTTAGCGCTGTTGGGTAGCTTGGCGATGTTATTAGTACGTGGGAGAAAAATCGAGATATTATCTAGGCCTGAATTAATGTTGTCGTCGCGACTCAGACGCAAACCTACAGCGGCTTGACGACTCCATGCGCGCACATACTTTAAGTTATCGAGTGCCGTTTGCGCCGATGCAGACTGTTCGTCTTTTGCCTTAACCACCAATGCAAATTGTGCCTCTGCCGAGTCTTTTTCTCCGAGTTCAGCATAAACTTCTCCCAATAAGAGTTGTGCCTCTGTATTGTTGGGGTCAATAGCAACCGCGCGTTCAAGAGCAAAGATTGCCTCGGTTAACTTGCCCTTAGCCTGTTCTATGCGTGCCAGTTTTAAATTAGATTGACTATCGTCTATATTAAAATCGGCCACTTCGTTTTGAGAGGATTCATAGACAGCTAATGCTGAATAACTAGGCGCTAGTAACGCCAGCATGAGCAAAGGCGATAGGGCCAAAAGTTTTTTAGCCTTCCCAAAAATAGTGAAGCATTTTTTCAACATAAAATTTTAACCGTTATCTGTGTGTGAAAAATTATCGCAACGACACTAAAATTAGACCGACGATCGTTATTATTAAGCGACCCAATGATAACTCGAGCATTTTTAACAACACACTAGCTTCGGGCGACAATAAACCATAGAGATAGCCGCTTACACTCGTTAGTGGACAGTAAAGGGCTGAGCATCAATTGGTGATCCTTGTGTCTAACTACCGGGCGCAAGTTACGCATCATATTTTTAAAGAGCATTTAAAGAGGTAATCGATGTATAAGACAATATCAAGGTTTCTTACCTTGAAGCCTGACGATAGGAAAATTCCTGTTCAGATTCCTGTTCAGATTCCTGTTCAAATTCCTGCTCAGATTCAGTCTCTGCTGCTGCCTCTTCTATATCGAGGATAAGTTGATTAACACCCTCGCTATTGCTTAGTTGCTCCAGCGTTGCGGGTAAATCAGCGAGTGTTGTTTGGAGGACTTCTTGAACAGAGGTGTCTGTTTGAATGAGCTCTATTAAGGTGGCGACTCCTCCAAGAGAGTTCACTTGACCCGCCTCGAGGCGGATAGAGACGCCGTTGGATAAAAATACATCAACGGCACCACTTTCGCCCATAGAGAGAGTCACCTTAAAGCTAGGCTGGTCATTGACCGGCGTCGTTTCTACTACCAACACTCTAAATTTTGTGCCCCTGATGCCGATGGTGGATACCGGTGTTTCTATCGAGTAGTCTTTTCGATTAGTTTTACCGATAAGGCCGCTAACTGTGCGGATTTCACCGTAGTTGAGCTTATATTTGGTCACTTGTGCGCTGTCATCGTTTTGATCGTAATTATAGCTGTCAATAACGAATTCTGTTTTCGGCTTGAGGGACATAAAAGATTTATCGGGAAACTGAATTTGTACAATTCCGCTTTGAGTAAGTATTGTATCTCCAGATCCTAGTTCATCGCCCTTAACAATATTTTGCGAGCCTTGCTTATTAACGACAATAGGGTCGCCAACTTTAAATACAACGGTGCCAGAACCGAGCGCCGCGACCGCGAGTGATGCTAATGAGACAGTGCTGATAA
>JBLIME010000008.1:0-28890 GCA_047638515.1 Pseudohongiellaceae bacterium | reverse complement strand
CGCCACTTATAAAAATATTGCTGTGAAGCAGGAAATACAAAAGGGTTAAAGTCATGCGTCATCGTCAAAGCGGACGTCAACTGAATCGTAACAGTTCACATCGTAAAGCCATGTTTAAAAATATGAGCATCTCTCTAGTTGAGCACGAGCTTATTAAAACAACCGTTCCTAAAGCAAAAGAACTGCGTCGTCACTTCGAGCCGCTGATTACTCTTGCCAAAACCGATAGTGTTGCCAACCGCCGCCTAGCTTTTAGTCGTCTAAATTCTAAAGAAGCTGTGGGTAAATTATTTAATGATCTGGGCCCTCGCTATGAGACGCGCCCGGGTGGTTATATTCGTATCCTTAAATGTGGTCACCGTACCGGTGATAAAGCTCCTATGGCTTATGTCGAGCTTGTCGACCGCAATATTGATACGACCAAAGAAGCTGTTGTTGTTGAAGGCTAATTGGCTGTCAGGCGCCTACGCGTCTCGCTGTCTGAGCTAACCGTCAAAATATTATCCCATACAAAAAAACCAGCGGAAGCTGGTTTTTTTGTTCTATCATCGCATTGTTAATGCTACTTATTACTAGCCTTATCGAGCATCGCTTTTAAGAATACGCCTGTATAGGAAGCTTTCACTCGGCTTACGTCTTCAGGTGTGCCTTCGGCAATTATTTGCCCACCGCCGCTTCCGCCCTCGGGTCCTAGATCAATGACCCAGTCAGCTGTTTTGATCACGTCTAGATTGTGTTCTATAACAACGACTGTATTGCCGTGATCGCGAAGACGGTGTAGAACATTTAGAAGTTGCTGTATATCGTGAAAATGAAGACCTGTTGTAGGTTCATCCAAAATATATATAGTTTGTCCAGTATCGCGCTTCGATAGTTCTTTCGATAATTTTACACGTTGAGCTTCACCGCCCGATAGCGTGTTAGCCGCTTGCCCTAAACGAATATAAGATAAGCCAACGTCAATTAACGTTTGCAATTTTCGAGCAATTGCCGGTATTGCATCAAAGAATTCACGTGAATCTTCGATGGTCATATCTAATATTTGATAAATATTTTTACCTTTGTAGGTAACTTCTAAGGTCTCCCTATTATAGCGTTTACTGTGACAAACGTCACAATTCACATATACATCGGGCAAAAAGTGCATCTCTACTTTAACGACACCGTCACCATGACATGCCTCGCAGCGGCCGCCCTTCACATTAAAACTAAAACGACCAGGCTTGTAGCCCCTTGAACGTGCTTCCTGAGTACCTGCAAATAATTCTCTAATAGGTGTGAAGATACCGGTGTAGGTTGCGGGATTGGAGCGTGGTGTTCTGCCAATAGGGCTTTGATCTATATCGACACACTTATCGACATGCTCTAAACCCGCGATGCTTTTATAAGGGGCTGGTTTGAGTGTTGTTGCACCGTTAAGGACTGTCGCAACTATAGGATAAAGTGTTCCGTTGATTAAGGTAGATTTACCTGATCCAGATACCCCAGTGACACAAGTCATAAGTCCAACGGGTATGACTAGGTTAGCCTCTTGTAAATTGTTGCCAGTGGCACCGGCCAGTGTAATTAATTTTGACTTGTCGACTTGGTTGCGCACCTTGGGGATAGCAATTTCTTTTTTGCCCGATAAATATTGTCCTGTCAGCGAGGCCTCTGACTTTTTAATATCTTCAATTTTACCTTGCGCTACAACTTCTCCACCGTGAACACCGGCACCAGGGCCGATATCAATGACATGATCTGCCTGGCGAATGGCATCTTCGTCGTGCTCAACAACAATAACGGTGTTGCCGAGATCACGTAGGTGAATCAGCGTTTTCAGTAGGCGTTCGTTATCGCGTTGATGTAAACCAATCGATGGTTCATCGAGAATATACATCACGCCCACCAAGCCAGCTCCTATCTGACTCGCCAGACGAATACGCTGAGCCTCACCACCAGAGAGTGTATCTGCACTACGGTTGAGACTTAGATAATTGAGTCCGACATCATTTAAAAACTGGAAACGATCGCCAATTTCTTTAAGGATTTTATCGGCAATTTGAGCCTTTGAACCCTTGAATTTAAGTTCTCTAAAATAAGTGTAAGCCTCGCCTATCGGAAAAGCGCAGATCTCCGGTAGTATTTTGTTATCGATAAAGACATTGCGAGCTTCCTCGCGAAGGCGAGCGCCCTTGCAGCTTGGGCAATTTTGAGTGGACAAGAGTTTTGCTAACTCTTCGCGCACACTTTGTGACTCTGTATCTCGATAGCGACGTTCTAAGTTAGGTATCACACCTTCAAAGCGATGTTTGCGCTTATAGGTGTCGCCTTTGTCGTTAATATAGGTAAAATTGATTTCCTCATCACCCGAACCGTAAAGGATAGCGTGCTGATGGTCTTCTTTGAGCTTTTTCCACTGGGTGTCTGTTTTAAATTTGTAGTGCCGAGCAAGAGACTCGAGCATGTGGAAATAATAGATATTGCGCTTGTCCCAGCCTCTGATGGCACCTTCTGATAACGAAGATTCTGGGAATTGTGCAATTTTGGATTCGTCAAAGTACTGCTTAACTCCTAAGCCGTCGCAACCAGGGCAGGCACCGGCAGGATTGTTGAACGAGAATAGACGTGGCTCTAATTCGGTTAGCGAGTAATCGCATACTGGGCAGGCGTGTTTTGTAGAAAAAATTTGGTCTTCTTTTTCGCCGTCCATATAGCTGATGGTGATAAGTCCACTGGAGAGATTGACGCCTGTCTCAATAGATTCTGCTAAGCGTAACTGGAGGTCATCGCGGACTTTAAAGCGGTCGACAACGGCTTCTACATTGTGCTTTTTCTTTTTATCTAACGGTGGAACTTCGTCGAGGTCGACAACGATGCCATCAACACGAACGCGCACAAAACCGTCGCGACGTAGTTGTTCAAAAATGTGTGCGTGCTCGCCTTTGCGAGCGCGGACTACCGGCGCCAGCAGCATTAACTTAGTGCCTTCAGGTAGCTCTAAAATATTATCGACAATTTCGCTTACCGTTTGCGCAGAAAGAGGCACATGGTGTTTCGGACACCGAGCTTCACCTACGCGCGCGTAGAGCAGGCGCAGGTAGTCATATATTTCAGTAATAGTACCAACCGTCGACCGAGGGTTATGTGATGTCGACTTTTGCTCGATCGAAATTGCAGGGCTTAAGCCCTCGATGTGATCAACGTCGGGTTTTTCCATCATTGATAGAAACTGGCGCGCATAAGTTGATAAGGACTCTACATAGCGTCTCTGACCCTCAGCATAAAGTGTGTCAAATGCAAGGGATGACTTGCCTGAGCCCGAAAGACCAGTGATGACAATAAACTTGTCACGCGGTATATCGATATCAATGTTCTTAAGATTATGGGTGCGAGCGCCCCGTACGGTAATAGTATCCACAAAAAATGACTCGGTGATGGAGTAAACGCGTAAGTATAATTCATTAGTCCCTAGGCTTGCACCATAGTTTACGTTTAAACATACCTTATGGACGTAGAAAATTTAATAAGAAAATATGCTTGTATGCCACCAAGGCTATTCCTTAACAGGTCATTGGCTTGTTAGAATACTCCATTCTTTTTTCGACGTTTTTGATGAGTAATCATGTCAGCTGTTAAACCTTTCGAGACTCGTGCTGTGCTCTCACTTGCCTCTTTATACATTGTGAGAATGCTAGGATTGTTTATGGTGCTGCCCGTATTAATTTTAGCGGGTACCGATTACACACACAGCAATGTTTTTCTGCTGGGCGTAGCTTTGGGAATTTATGGCTTAACACAAGCCTGCTTACAAATACCTTTCGGCATTTTGTCGGATCGCTTTGGACGTAAACGTTTAATTATTATTGGCTTGATTATCTTTGCGTTCGGTTCAGTGCTTGCAGCCACGGCTGATTCTATTCAGGGTTTAATTGTTGGCCGAGCTCTTCAAGGTGCCGGTGCTATCGCGGGTGTGATTATGGCGATGGTAGGAGATATGACATCTAACGAGACCCGTACTAAAGCGATGGCCACTATAGGCGCATCAATTGGGGTAGCTTTTGCACTATCGCTCGTCGTTGGCCCTTTACTGACGGCGGCAGGCGGTGTGCGTTGGATTTTTTGGTTGACACTGGTGCTTTCAGTTATTGCCATAGGAATAGTAATTTGGCTTGTGCCACCTGAAAATCAAAATGATAGACATCGCTTAGTGTCGTTGGAGGGGTTACGTCAGGTAACGACTGATATGAACCTGTTCAGGCTTAACTTCGGCATTTTTATGTTACATGCTGTACTGATGTCTTTGTTTGTAGCACTGCCCTTGGTTTTGCAAACTATTAATATACCTCCCGCTCAACATGCATGGGTTTATTTAGGGGTAATGGGGGTCTCTTTTGTACTGATGGTACCGCTGATTATCTTAGGTGAACGCAGCGGTATAGTTAAGCACATATTTTTAAGCTTGCTGTTGATCGCGGTATTGGCATTGCTCGGTTTAGCATTTGTATCGATGCGATCAGATATTCAAACTACAATGAGCTCTGTGTTGGTTTTAGTGGGAATCTTAGGATTTTTTATAGGCTTTAATTATTTAGAGGCAACGCTGCCGTCACTGATGAGCAAAACTGTTGCGAGCGCTCACCGGGGAGCGGGTTCGAGTGTTTTCTCTACCTGTCAGTTCTTGGGGGCAGCTGTCGGAGGCATTTTGGGCGGATGGTTATCCAATCGTTTTGGCATTGCAGGCTTGATGTTTTGCTGTGCCGCTGCGCTATTTATATGGTGGCTGGTTGCCTGCAAGATGACCCTGCCAAAGCCTGTACAAAATACGGTGGATACGGATAATGTGTTAGTATAATCTATCTATAAATACGCAATTCATTATCAACGAATCAACACAAAAATTTATAGGAGAGGTAGCCCATGTCTCGGGGAATTAATAAAGTCATTTTAGTTGGTAATTTAGGACAAGATCCAGAAGTCCGCTATATGCCATCTGGCGGTGCCGTTGCCAATATTTCAATTGCTACCAGCGAGAGCTGGAAAGATAAACAAACTGGCCAGCCCGTCGATAAAACCGAGTGGCATCGAATCGTTTTTTTCAATCGCCTAGCTGAGATTGCCGGTGAGTATTTAAAAAAAGGGTCGCAAATCTACATCGAAGGTAAATTGCAAACACGTAAATGGCAAGATCAAGCAGGGGTTGATCGCTTCTCAACAGAGGTTGTCGCGAGTGAGTTGCAAATGTTAGGTGGTCGCCAAGGCCAAGGCGATAATAGCTCCATGGGTGGCGATCCCGGCTATAGTGCCGACGCCGCTTATGCCGGTGGCACTGGAGCCTCCGGTAATGCCATGGGCGGTGGTATGAATAGTGCCCCACAAAAACCTCAAGCGCCGCAGCCAGCGCATCAAGCCCCAACGGCTCCGCCTAGTATGGACAGTTTTGATGATGATATCCCGTTTTGATGGTCACTTTAGACTATTCGTGTAAAAAAATTCTGTAGAGCCTCTATTTTTAGGGGCTTTTTTTTGCCGATAGAGTCAAAAAAATTATGTGTGAAATTTTAGCGCGGCTAGTAACTTTTAGATTGGTTGTAATAGCTGGAAGGTTAATCAAAGTTTTACCTTGCTCTATGGCTGACAGGCTACAATTGTCAGAGCTTTAGTAAGTGTTTTTAGTTGATTATGCGCCCAGCAGTCTTTATCCGGTGGGGGCGGGCGATTTTGGTGTTTTTTAGTGTGGATTAACGTTAAAATTAGCTGTTTATTAAACGTTATTTTACTATAAATACTCTAACTAAGAGCCGTCATGGATCCAATCATCTTGTTTTTCCTGTTTGGTGTACTTGCAGGTATTGCACGCTCGCCGCTGCGACTACCAAGCCAAATTTACGATTTTATAACACTTGTTTTATTGGTTGCGATTGGTTTAAAAGGCGGAGTTGAACTCTCGAAGTTACCCTTCTCAACCCTGCTGCCGCAGAGTGCAGCAATCATACTTATGGGTTTTCTGCTACCGCTGGTGGCATATCCTATTTTACTATCGCTCGGTAAGTTCCAGCGCGCCGATGCAGCATCGATTGCTGCGCATTATGGTTCAGTGAGCGTGGGTACTTTTGCCGTGGCAATTGCTTACATGGGCGCTAATAATATCGCCTATGAGGAGCATGTTGCTTTATTTGTTGTGTTGCTGGAGATTCCAGCCATTCTCGTGGGTATTGTACTTGCTAAAGGTCTAACTAAAGATACTCAATGGGGCAAGATTGCGAATGAAGTTTTTCTAGGTAAGGGAGTTATTTTATTGGTTGGTGGCTTGTTGATTGGTTGGATCTCAGGGCCTGAAGGCGTCGAGTCAATTGCGCCGTTGTTCGTCGATTTATTTAAAGGTGTGCTCGCACTGTTTTTGTTGGAGATGGGCTTAATTACATCGACGCATCTAGGTAGCTTAAAAAGATACGGCGTGTTTTTAATCGGTTTTGGCATCGCCGCACCCTTAGTTTTTTCAATAGTCGGTATTTTTGTTGGTCTCACGTTAGATCTATCCGTCGGTGGTACTGCTATTCTCGCCACCTTAGCGGCGAGCGCATCGTATATTGCAGTGCCTGCAGCAATGAGGATCTCAGTACCTGAGGCGAACCCAACATTGTCGTTGACAGCATCACTCGGCATTACCTTCCCGTTTAATATTGTTATAGGTATTCCACTTTATTATTACCTGAGCACTTATATTTATGGCATATTTAACTAAGTGCTAAACTTTGTTTGACCGGATAGAGCGAGAAAAAGTCGATGAATAAGTCTATGCAACAATTGTTAACTATTATTACCGAGTCAGTTTTAGAGACATCGCTGATAAAAGACATAGAGCGCCTAGGTGCCAAAGGTCACACTATAATGGATGTTCGCGGTAAGGGGAGTAAGGGGCTGCGAAGCGGCGGCTGGGATGCGAGTGCCAATATACGTATTGAAGTAATTTGTGGAGATGCAGTTGCTGAGTCAATATCTACCTACTTACAAGAAAAATATTATAACGACTATGCAATGGTCATCTACACCAGTGAAGTGAGTGTTTTAAGGCCAGAAAAGTTTTAAAACAAGTGTAAGCTCTGAGGCACAAAGAGACGCGTAGTTAATGAGTCCACCGGTTAACGCTGTTATGCTGCATACTAACCTTAATATTTCCGATAGATATCAATGCGCACTGTACAAATCCCTCGACTATTGGCCTTGGAGCCTATAAGAGCAGTTAATTGAGATACTGCGTCTAGCCGGTGACAATCACCTCTCTTTATTTTAATAAAAGTAGTTTGCCCAATGAAAAAAACAATATTAATAACGGGCTGCTCTTCGGGTATTGGCCGCTGTGTTGCTTATGGTTTGCGCGATAAAGGCTATCTTGTCTACCCTACAGCTCGCAAGCCAGAGGATCTAAAAGTATTGTTAGACGACGGTTTTGACGCTATTGCGCTTGATTATAGTGACAGTCAAAGCGTTGAGAGTGCCTTTAATACACTGATGCAAAAAACTAATCGAGAGCTCTACGCGGTATTTCACAATGGTGCTTATGGACAGTCCGGTGCAGTTGAAGACTTAACTCGGGCTGCACTCGAGGCTCAATTTGCCTGTAATGTGTTTGGCTGGCATCAATTAAATAATTTGATTTTACCGGTTATGCGACAGCAAGAGTATGGCCGCATTATTATTAATAGCTCAGTGCTTGGTCTCGTAGCCTTGCCTATGCGCGGAGCCTATAACGCCTCTAAGTTTGCCTTAGAGGGCTTGTTTGATACCCTCAGGCTGGAGTTAACAAATACAAATATTTTCGTTTCGCTGATTGAGCCCGGCCCAATTGCAACCAAGTTTAGAGCTAACTCCTACAAAGCGTTTGAAAAGTATATTTACAATAATAAAACTATTTTGGACGCTAGCGCGCACCAACACAGCTATCAAAAAACCGTTGAGAGGCTTGTTCATAAAGGTAAAGCTGTGCCTTTTACCTTGTCGCCGGAGTCAGTATTAAAAAGAGTCGAGCATGCACTGACATCGAGCAAACCAAAAATTCGCTACGCTGTGACTGTACCGACATATGTATTTAGTTTTTTGAAAAGAGTTCTGCCGTACCGTCTTCTTGATTGGGTATTGCTGAAAGTGTCTGATTGATGTTGTAGTTGAACATGCCTCTTAAAAAACTAAATATTTGCGGATAATTAACCATAGCCTTATTTATGTCACTAGCTTGTCGTCTGTTTTTCTATCTCACTGTTTCACTGCAAGCTCTCAATGCAAATGCAGATAGCTGGTCATCGCCTAATCGAGTTGTGATTGTTGGGGGTGATTCTAACTTTCCCCCCTATGAATTTCTCGACAACGAAGGACGACCCAGTGGTTATAATGTAGAGATAACGCGCGCTATAGCCGACGTTATGGGCATAAAAGTTGATATACGCTTAGGTGAGTGGGACGTCATGTTAAATGGCTTAAAAGCCAGTAAAATTGATATTCTGCAAGGTATTGTTGCCTCTGACGAGCGCAGTAAGACTTTTTCCTTTAGCTCTCCTCACGCCATTATTCATCACTCTGTATTTGCGCGCATTGGTGGCATAGCCCCGAAAGGCTTAGCTGGCCTTAAGGGTAAAGCGGTGATGGTACAAAATAAAAGTATAATGTATGAGTATCTGTTACAAAATAACGTGGGAGCAAATATCCATCCAGTGACCACGCATGTCGAAGCTTTGCGTCTGCTGTCATCTGGAGAACATGATTACGCGCTAGTTGCCAACTTGCCTGGTCTGTACTTAGGTAGAGAGTTTGGCTTGTCCAATCTCGAACTAGTGGGTAAGCCCTTTACGTCTCAGCGCTACGGTTATGGAGTACTTAAGGGCAATGAATCACTGGTTGCTGAGTTTAGTGAAGGTCTGGCTATTTTAAAAAATACCGGTAAGCAGCAAGCTATTTATAACAAGTGGTTAGGTGTTCTCGAGCAAGAAAATTCGCAAATTTGGCAAAGATATGGCCTGTGGGCAATCTCAATCTCAATTTTTTTGTTGCTGATTACTGCAGCGGTAGTGGTTTGGAGCCGAACATTAAAAAAGCAAGTCGATAAGCGCACCGCGGAGTTGCATGAGCATCAATTACAACTACTACAAGCAGATAAAATGGCCTCTTTAGGCGTCTTGGTCACCGGTGTTGCTCATGAAATCAATAATCCTACGGGGACCCTGCTGTTAAACTTGCCGCTATTGAAGGATGCTTGGCGCGATTCAAACATTATATTAGAAAAACATTATCGAGAGTTTGGTGATTTTTCGATGGCAGGTTTAAAGTATTCCCGTCTTAAAGATGAACTGCCCATAATTCTAGAAGAGATGACGGGAGGTGCAACCCGCATAAAGCACATCGTCGAGGATTTAAAAGACTTTGCACGGCACGATGATCTCGACAACGACGTGCCTCTAAATATAAACGATGTGGTCGCCACTGCGATTCGGTTAGTGGGTACAAAAATACGTAAATCAACACATAATTTTAGTGTCAGCTATGAGAATAGTCCGCCTGATATTTGTGTCAATGCGCAGAGAATAGAGCAGATTATAATCAATCTTATTTTAAACGCATGTCAGGCATTAACGGATGTTAATCAACGAGTTTCAGTGATTACCAGTTACTCAAAGCAGGATAAGAAAATTAAAATCGCTATTATCGACGAGGGCTCCGGTATCGATGAACGCAATGTTAAGCGCTTAACGGATCCGTTTTTCACAACAAAGCGCGCGCATGGAGGTACGGGCTTAGGTCTGTCAATATCATCGGCTATTGCCAGCGCTTACGGCGGCAAATTGATTTTTAACGCTCAAAAAGATATTGGTGCCGAAGTTACCTTAGAGTTACCGCTAGTGAATACAAAGAGAGCGCCGACCTTCAAACAAAAATAAGATAATTATGCGAGAAGAATATGAGTGAAACCTTGTACCCAGAATTCTCAATCTTGTTAATTGATGATGAGGTTTCTTATTTAAGAAGCCTGCGTTTGCTGCTAGAGCGTAAAGGTGATTTTAATAATATTTTAACTTGCGATGATAGTCGCCAGGCAATGAGCTGTCTTGCAAATAATCACGTTGGTGTTGTGCTGCTTGATTTAACGATGCCTCATGTCTCCGGTATCGAGCTGCTAACAGAAATAGGGGAGCAATATCCTGAGGTAGCAGTGATCATTATTAGTGGTTTAAACAGTGCCGATGCCGCCGTATCGGCGTTAAAAGCCGGAGCTTTTGATTATTTTGTAAAGACAACAGAGGAAGATCGTCTTGTAGAAGGTGTGCGACGCACTATATTAATGCAACTAATGCGCCGACAAAATAGCTCGCTACAGCAGCGTATTTTAAGTGATCGTCTCGATCATCCAGAAATTTTTGAATCCTTTATCTCCAAAAATAAATCAGTCAATGCCGTGTTTCACTATGTAGAGTCAATCTCAACGAGTATGCAGCCGATATTGATTACCGGTGAAAGTGGCACTGGCAAAGAACTGATTGCAAAAGCTTGTCACGGGGCGAGTCAGCGATTGGGGCCTCTAGTCAATATAAATGTAGCAGGTCTCGATGACAATACGTTTATCGATACTTTATTTGGACACCAGCAAGGTGCCTTTCCTGGGGCGCTCGCAGAGCGTAAAGGCCTTGTTGAGCAGGCAGCGAACGGCACTTTGTTCTTAGATGAAATTGGCGAACTGAGTCAAAACTCCCAAGTTAAGTTGCTGAGACTGCTTCAAGAAGGTGAGTATCATCCACTCGGTGCTGATGTGCCCAAGCGCTCGCGTGCTCGGATCATTGCCGCCACGCATCAGCAGTTAGAAGCGCGCCTACAAGATGGATCCTTTCGCAAGGATTTGTATTATCGCCTGTGTACACATCGGATTAAATTGCCACCACTGCGCGCACGTAAAGAAGATGTGCCCCTGTTGCTCGATTACTTTATTGTGCAGGCAGCTCAAGAGCTTAATAAATCTGTGCCGAGTTATCCTCCAGAGTTACCTTTTCTACTCAGCAATTACACCTTTCCCGGTAATGTTCGTGAGTTGAAATCAATGATTTATGACGCGGTAAGTCGCCATAAATCACGGCTACTATCTATGGAGGTATTTAGAAGTGTTATCGATGCTGATTTGAAAAAGCCGGTCGTATTACTTGAACAGACGGTTTCATTTCATCCGGATCAAGCGCTTCCTTCGTTGAATGAAATGGATAGCTATTTAATAGAAGAGGCTATGCGGCGCGCAGGCCATAACCAGTCATTAGCGGCAAGAATGTTGGGAATTTCTCAGCCTGCACTAAGTAAGCGACTCAAAAAGAAAAATAGCCACGAGTAGGATTAATGCACAGCTTTATTGATGACTGACGATTTCTAAGTTTTAGAGAGGCATCTCGGTAACAGCTTATTTATTTGTACTTAATAAAAATTCGAAAGGGTGGGTACGGTAGCGATTAAGGTAGCTAATTCTACTTAATGGGAATATCGATGGCCCACTGATTAGGTGAAGCCATCGACGTATAGAGAGGGGAGGCGCGAATTTAACCTGCACACTTCTCGAAGACGAGGCAGGCGTTAGTGCCACCAAAGCCGAAGCTATTCGATAGGACCCGATTAATCTCACCATACTGATTTGACGATATGATTGGTACATTAGTCGCAGCATCATCGAGACAATCTATATTAGCGGAAGCGCAAATAAAGTCATTCTCCATCATTAATAACGAGTAGATCGCCTCCTGTACGCCAGTCGCTCCTAAGGAGTGTCCGGTAAGTGACTTGGTAGAACTAATCGTGGGAATATTGTCGCCAAAAACTTCTTTGATGGCTTTAAGCTCTGCAATATCACCAACAGGAGTGCTGGTGCCGTGCGCATTAATATAGTCGATAGGGCCTGCAATATTGCTAAGAGCTTGTCGAATACAGCGAGCGGCGCCTTCACCGGAGGGCGCAACCATATCGTAGCCGTCGGAAGTGGCTCCATAACCAACTATCTCACCATAAATTTTTGCACCGCGGGCTTTTGCATGTTCATACTCCTCCATCACCAGGCAGCCACCACCACCGGCAATAACAAAGCCATCGCGGGAAGCATCGTAAGCACGTGAAGCTTGTTGTGGGGTATCGTTGTAACCGGTCGATAGAGCACCCATCGCATCGAACATGCAAGTAAGCGACCAATGTTCTTCTTCACCGCCGCCGGCAAAAACAACGTCTTGCTTGCCCAATTGAATGAGCTCCATGGCATTACCAATACAATGGGCACTGGTTGCACAGGCAGATGAGATCGAGTAGTTAACACCTTTTATCTTGAAAGGTGTGGCAAGGCAGGCGGATACAGTGCTGCCCATGGTTTGAGTCACCTTGTAGGGCCCAATACGCTTGACACCTTTTGAGCGTAAGATGTCGGCAGCTTGTACCTGATTATTTGACGAAGCGCCACCTGAGCCCATAATGATACCTGTGCGCTCATTAGAGACTTGCTCCGGACTGAGGCCTGAGTCATTGATGGCCTGCTCCATTGATATATGTGCAAATGCAGCGGCATCGCCCATAAAGCGTAACGTTTTGCGGTCGATATGATCGGCTAAGGTAATGTCGACGCTGCCGGCTATATGGCTGCGTAACCCCATTTCTTTATACTCTTCCTTGAAGCTAATGCCAGAATCGCCCTGTTTTAGAGCTTCTAGGACCTTAGTTTTATCGTTTCCTAAGCAGGAGACGATCCCCATGCCGGTGACAACCACTCGCTTCATACAGCACCTCGAAAAATTCTTTTATTTTAAGCTAACTTTATTGACTAAAAGGGAAACCTTAGCTACAAGTACCAGGAGTATTGCAGCAAAGGCGAGAAAATAGTTTAAAAAGCATCGGTGTTAGAGAAAAGTCCCACCCGTAGGTCCTTGGCAAAATAGATATCTTTACCATCAACGGAAACTCGACCGTCGGCGATTCCCATAATCAATTTGCGTTCAATAACACGCTTTAAGTTGATATGATAAGTCACTTTTTTTGCGGTCGGTAAGATTTGACCGGTAAATTTGACTTCACCTGAACCAAGAGCACGACCGCGTCCTTGATTACCTTTCCAGCCTAGGAAAAAACCCACTAGTTGCCACATAGCATCTAAGCCTAGGCAGCCGGGCATAACTGGATCTCCAGGAAAATGACAGCCAAAAAACCATAAATCGGGATTTATGTCGAGTTCGGCGATGATTTCGCCTTTGCCGTACTCGCCACCTTCAGTTGATATGTGGGCAATCCTGTCCAGCATTAACATGTTTGGGAGTGGCAGTTGGGCATTACCCGAGCCAAACAAATTGCCTTCGCCGCAGCGAATCAGGTCTTCTTTGGAATAGGAGTTCTGTGGTTCAAAAGATTGCATATGGCATCCATCAAGTGAGTTCAGGGTAACGCGTAAAGTTGTTGTTGTGTCATACCCAATAAAATGGGTATTTTACCCGTTGACGGGTCTATGTCTAGTTTTACCTTTGGATTGCATGTTGCCGGGCTAATTAATTTAACCAAGCAATTGTGTTATTGTGCTTAAATTTGAAAATTCATCTTATTATTAGTGTCAGTGTGAAGGAGTTTTTACATGATTAAAAAGTGTTTGTTCCCCGTGGCAGGCTATGGTACACGCTTTTTGCCAGCAACCAAGTCAATGCCTAAAGAGATGTTGCCGGTAGTTAACAAGCCGCTAGTACAATATGGCGTCGAGGAATCCATAGCGGCTGGTCTGTCAGAGGTTGGCTTTGTGACTGGGCGCGGTAAACGTGCGATCGGTGATCATTTTGATCTCAATTATGAACTTGAGTGCGAAATTGCAGGGACAAATAAAGAGGAGTATTTAACCAGTATCCGCGATGTGATGGATAAAGGGCAGTTTTCATTTACTCGACAAACTTCGATGAAGGGTTTGGGTGATGCTATTTTGAATGGGCGTAGACTCATTGGCGACGAGCCTTTCGGTGTTGTTTTATCCGATGATCTCTGCCTGACCGAGGCAGGTGAGGATGGCGTGCTGACGCAAATGGTTAAATTATTTAAGCAGTTTCGCTGCAGTATTGTAGCAATCCAAGAGGTACCTGAAGACCAGGTGAGCAAGTTTGGTGTGATTGCGGGGGATAAGATCAAAGATAATCTCTATCAGGTGACAGATATGGTCGAAAAGCCTTCGATCGAGGAGGCGCCTAGTAATTTGGCGATTATCGGTCGCTATATATTAACGCCTGACATTTTCGAAATTCTCGAGACAACTGATCCCGGTAAAAATGGTGAAATTCAGATAACCGATGCGCTGCTACAGCAGGCTAAAAACGGCTGCGTCATGGCCTACAAGTTTAAAGGTAGACGCTTCGACTGCGGGAGCGTTGAAGGCTTTGTCGCGGCGACAAATTACGTGTTTGAAAACGTATATAATAAGCAGTAGAGGTTGGGTTGTAGTTGGCTGAAAAGTGTTGGGAGAGCGAGTAATTCGTCTTTGCTCTCGCGATGGGTATTGCTTCAACAGAGATAAAAATATTAATAATTGACATTGACGTAATGGGTGTTGAAGTTAGACGATTAATCGTATAAAATCCGCCCTCTTTTTTTGGGATGTACATCAGATTAGGCAGATAACATGAAGACTATAAGTGCCAAGCCAGAAAGCGTTCAACGCGACTGGTATGTAATTGATGCTGAAGGCAAAACTTTGGGCCGTATGGCCACTGAGATTGCCACCCGCCTTCGCGGTAAGCATAAACCTGAGTATACCCCCCATGTTGACACTGGCGATTACATCGTTGTCGTTAATGCTGAAAAAGTCCATGTAACGGGCAATAAAGCAAAGGCAAAAATGTATCATCGTCATACCGGCTACATTGGTGGTATTAAATCGATAAGCTTCGAAAAGCTCATACAAAAAGCTCCCGAGCGCGCTATTGAGATTGCGGTTAAGGGCATGTTGCCTAAAGGCCCCCTTGGTCGTGTGATGTTTAAGAAATTGAAAGTTTATGCAGGTATTGAGCATCCACATACGGCTCAACAACCACAAGAACTGACGCTATAATCGGGAGCTAAATATGTCGGCAACACAATATTATGGAACGGGTCGTCGTAAAACGTCGACCGCGCGAGTATTTCTTACCAAGGGTACTGGTGTAATTACTATCAACGGTCGTCCAGTTGATGAGTATTTTGGTCGAGAAGTTGCACGTATGATCGTACGCCAACCGCTTGAATTGTTAGATTTTGTAGAGCATTTTGATATTAATGCAACCGTTAAAGGCGGCGGTAGTTTTGGTCAGGCAGGCGCGATTCGTCATGGCCTCACCCGTGCACTAATGCAGTATGATGAAATTAACAGGCAGCCTCTTCGTGCAGCGGGATACGTAACCCGAGATGCTCGTGAAGTCGAACGTAAAAAAGTGGGTCTGCGTAAAGCACGTAAGAAGCCACAGTTCTCTAAGCGTTAATTTTTTGACTGTTTTGCTAGTTTATTGTTGAAGTATTTAAACAGTGCTCAGTTTGCTTGTCATCTGGGCATTTTTTTTGTAACTTTTTTAGGCTCAACCAACTAAAGCAGACAACCCTTGTAAGCATGTGGTGATTTCATATAATATGCTGTCCATTTTGAGAGAGTTTTTCCATTGGACACAGCACATCAAAAAAGTAGCAATATCACTATTTATTTACCTAGTTTTTTAAGATCCACATTACAGATGATGGGAGAATAGTGTCATGAGTGATGCCGAAATAGTAGTCAATCAAAGTCGACGTCGTTTTTTAACAGGGGTAACATCAGTTGTTGGTGCCGTCGGCGCTGTGGGTGTAGCGATACCCTTCATTGGATCATGGAATCCAAGTGCCAAGGCAAAAGCTGCCGGTGCACCGGTGCGCATAAATCTAGCGGCGATAGAGCCGGGACAAATGATTACGGAAGAGTGGCGCGGTAAGCCAGTCTTTATTGTGCGTCGCACCGATGAAGCACTTGCTGGGTTGAAAGCGGTTGTCAATGAAGTCAGCGATCCTAATTCAGAAGTTGGGCAGCAGCCTAGTTATGCGCAGAACGAGACACGCTCCATACGCCCCGAGTTTATGATTATGTTGGGCGTCTGTACGCACCTTGGTTGTGCCCCTCAATTTAGGCCCGATGTTGGCGCCAAAGACATGGGTGGTGACGCTTGGCAAGGTGGCTTTTTCTGCCCCTGCCACGGTTCTAAGTTTGATTTAGCGGGACGTGTGTATAAATCAGTACCCGCACCGGTAAATCTTGAAGTGCCTCCACATACGTATGATACAGACACGACAATTATTGTTGGTATTGATGGGGGAAGTGCATAATGAATTTGTTAACAGGTCTATTGGACTGGGTTGATGCAAGGTTGCCCGTGAAGCGTGCGTGGGATACCCATATGGGCAGCTACTATGCCCCTAAAAACTTTAATTTCTGGTACTTTTTTGGTGTCTTTTCACTACTGATTCTAGTGAACCAGCTGCTTACGGGTATCTGGTTGGTGATGATTTACGTACCGACAGCAGAGGGCGCTTTCGCATCCGTTGAATACTGCATGCGCGACGTCGATTATTGCGACATTATCCGCTTAATGCACGCAGTAGGTGCCTCGGCATTTTTTATTGTCATCTATTTGCATATGTTTCGTGGTCTGCTTTACGGTTCGTACAAAGCGCCTAGAGAGCTTGTGTGGATTTTTGGCATGACAATTTACGTGGTGCTGATGGCCGAGGCTTTTCTAGGTTATGTGTTACCTTGGGGACAAATGTCTTACTGGGGTGCTCAGGTAATTGTATCTTTGTTCGGTGCGATACCCGTTGTTGGTGACGATCTTGTTCAATGGATTCGCGGTGACTTTCTAATTTCAGAAATTACCCTCAACCGCTTTTTTGCGCTTCATGTTGTAGCTCTGCCCATCGTATTGTTGGGACTGGTAGTTATGCATATTTTGGCATTGCACGAAGTCGGTTCAAACAATCCCGACGGCGTCGATATTAAGAAAAACAAAGGCCCAGATGGTGTTCCTTTAGATGGTGTGAGATTCCATCCTTACTACACGGTTCACGATCTTGTTGGTATCTCTGCCTTTTTAATTGCCTTTGTCACGGTCATATTCTATTTCCCAGAAATGGGTGGGTTCTTCTTAGAGTATGCTAACTTCGAAGAAGCTAACAATTTGAAAACGCCTAACCACATTGCGCCGGTTTGGTATTTCACGCCGTTTTATGCGATTCTTCGTGCAGTCACTATTGATCTTGGTGGAGTCTTCACCGCCAAGCTTCTGGGCTTCATGGCGATGATTGGCGCTATCGTCATCTTATTTTTATTACCTTGGTTGGACAAGAGTCCAGTAAGATCGATGCGTTATAAGGGGTGGATACCAAGATTGATGTTGCTCTCGTTTGCAGCAATGTTTGTAGTTTTAGGTTACCTAGGTGTTCAGTCACCCACCTATGGCCGCACATTGTTGGCACAGTTGGGTACCTTGTTCTATTTTGTATTCTTCATTACCATGCCGATTTGGACAAACCCAGGTAGTCCGAAGGTAAAGTCGATACTCAACTGGATTATTTGTGGTGTATTCGGTGCCGGCTTAGCAGCAATATCGCTCTCTGTGCTCGATAAAGAAGTGCCAGTTTTTGTAAGAATCTTTGGCTTGACCCTAGCGGTTATAACTGTATTGTTGCCATGGCTCACATCGAAAGATTCAATCTTCCCCGAGCCTGAGCGCCTACAGATGAAAGGTCTGCCTCGTCGTATCGTGTTCTTGGGATTGTTGTTTTTTGTTGCTATGACTGTAGTGCCAATTAAGGCCGTTGCCGCGGGCGGCGCTTTCGCTTGCGGAAGCATACCCTGTGACGAGTTTTCTGCAGATACAAAAAATAAGCCATCACTTCAGAGTGGGGCCCAGTTATTTATAAATTATTGTATGGGCTGTCACTCGGCTAAATTCTCTCGTTTTGAGCGTGTAGCTGATGATTTAGGTATACCCCACGATTTAATGATGGAAAACTTAGTATTTGCCGATAGAAAAATTGGTGATCTAATGACGATCGCCATGAATAAGACGCAGTCAAAAAGTTTTTTTGGCGCGTCGCCACCAGATTTAACACTGGTGGCTCGAGCCCGCAATCCCGAATGGCTATATACTTACTTGCGTAATTTTTACAAAGACGATGCCCGTCCTCTCGGGGTTAATAACCGTGTTTTCGCGAATGTCGGTATGCCCCACGCGATGCTTGAGCTTCAAGGCTTGCTCGAATGTGGGGCCGGTCCTCAGCTCGATAGCAACGGTAAAACTATACGTAATGCTCTTGGAGAAGCTAAGCAAGATGAGAATTGCGGCGGCTTAGTCGCGGGTGCTCTCAAGGGCTCGATGAATCAAGAGCAGTTTGACGGCGCTATTTACGACCTAGTTAACTTCTTAGAATATGTTGCTGATCCCACAGCCGATGACCGTCGTTATATCGGCATATTTGTCTTGCTGTTTTTACTTGTGTTACTTGTGCTCACTATTCTTCTTAACCGAGAGTACTGGAAAGGTATACACTAGGTGTTGTTGGTGCCTCGGCTGCTAAGTTCTAGCAATCGATAAAGCGCTAAGTATTTTATGGTAAAATCCGACTGGGCAGCTTTATCAATTAATGCTGCCCATTTCTATGTATAATCTTTATAAATTTAAATACTGAGGTGGCTCAATGGGTGTCGTGACTAAACGATCGTCAATGACATATTTTTCTGATGGGCGTGATCATTACAGCCATCGTGTAAGAATTGTACTAGCTGAAAAAGGCGTAACCGTCGACCTGATCGATGTCGACCCTAACGACATGCCCGAAGAAGTGTCAGAGATGACACCCTATAACACCTTGCCAGCATTGCTAGATAGAGATTTAGTGCTTTATGAGTCTA
The DNA here is from genome assembly GCA_047638515.1 of Pseudohongiellaceae bacterium. Lineage (GTDB taxonomy): Bacteria > Pseudomonadota > Gammaproteobacteria > Pseudomonadales > Cellvibrionaceae > CANLBN01. The sequence goes on along the minus strand of JBLIME010000008.1, from coordinate 9,977 downwards.
AGGTGATGATGGAATATCTCGACGAGCGCTTCCCGCATCCACCGCTGCTACCTGTGTACCCTGTTGCGCGTGCACAAAGTCGTTTATGGATGTATCGCATAGAAAAAGACTGGTCGCCATTAGTTGACATTATTGTTGCTAACAAAAATAAGGAGGCTGTTTTAAAGGCCGCAAAAGAACTGAGAGAAGGTTTGTTGACGGTTGCGCCGATATTTGCCGAAAAGCCCTTCTTTATGAGCGATGAATTCACGTTGGTTGATTGTTGCTTGGCTCCTATACTATGGCGCCTGCAAGAATTCGGTGTCGATATCCCGTCTACTCGCCAAACTAAGCCGTTACTTGACTATATGGGTCTACTCTTCAAACGTGAGTCTTTCATTGAGAGTTTAACCGAATACGAAAAAGAGATGCGCACTTAAAACCTTTGGGCAATATGCCTCCTCTATCTGCTCTATGATGAGCAGTTAGGGTGTGGACAGAGATAAATATCATGGCTATGACGTCAAGTCGACCTTACCTTATTAAAGCACTATACGAGTGGATTGTAGATAATCAATGCACTCCCTATGTGCTCGTCAATGCAATGGCAAACAATGTTAGCGTTCCTCAAGATCACGTCAACGCCGATGGCCAGGTAGTGCTAAACATTTCGCCAGATGCTGTGATGCAGTTTTCCTTAGAGGACAACAGCCTAAGTTTTCGTGCACGATTTGGGGGAGTGCCAACCGATATATTTGTACCTTGTAGTGCAATTATGGGCATCTACGCTAAGGAAAACCAACAGGGCATGGTTTTTGAACACGATTCCGAACCTGACGATACTCCTCCGTCGGGTCCCAGCTTCGACAATAAGAAAAAAAGTAATGTCACCCAGGTAAGACCTAGTTTAAAAGTCGTCAAATAGACGCCGAAGTGACCAAAATACCTCGCGCATCTGCTACCTAGTAAAACTGCTCTGTATCCTTCCCAGATATATTTGTTCGAAAAGTGTTCATTTTTCTAATCGATAATGTATAGTTGCATTGTAAGTATAGAAAAAAACATAATAAAAGTTGTCTAAACTAAATTAGAGTTCAAATGATAGTGAGGTTAACATGGCATTTCTAGAACATACGGTGGGTATAGCGTTGCGCCCAGACATTGAGTGGAAGGCAATTCGCAGTGAAAAGCACTCTTTTAAGCAAGTTTTTTTAAATCACGTACCTTTCTTGGCCTTGATTCCATGCGTCTCCTTCTTTATTGGTATAACACAGGTAGGCTGGGTTTTTGGTAGTGGTGACGCCGTTAAGTTAACGGTACAGAGTGCAGCTCAACTATGCATCGTTACCTATTTCGCTCTACTAGCAGCCGTCTTTGTATTCAGTGAGTTTATCAATTGGATGTCGCGTACCTTTGGTGTGCGAGAGTCTGCAGAAAGACGTCGTTATAACGGTACAGCACTGGCAGTTTATGTAACAACACCCATTTTTTTAATGGGAGTTTTCGGGCTTTATCCAAATCTATGGTTAAATGTCAGCGTGTTGGGTATTGCCGGTGCTTACGCGGTCTACCTAATCTATGATGGGTTGCCTACCCTCATGAATATCTCTAGGGATCAAGGTTTTATGTTTGCCAGCTCAATTGTGATTGTTGGATTTGTAATGATGATGATGATGTTGGTAGCTTCTGTTATCCTATGGAATATAGGGTTGGGACCAGTCTACACAGATTGATGGTAAAGAGTTGAAGTGTCGATAAGAGCAGTATTCAAGACGTGGTCACCACGTTGCTGTAGGCACAGCACTCAAATGGTGTGGTTTTTGTTGTCAGCTTCGGTATTTAGACGAGTATTCAGGGAATAGTTAAACAATGTTCTTGACGCGTGCCCTACAAGTCACTAATATACGCGCCTCTCATGCACTCGTAGCTCAGCTGGATAGAGTACTCGGCTACGAACCGAGCGGTCGGAGGTTCGAATCCTCCCGAGTGCACCATACAAAAACCCCGACCTCGCGTCGGGTTTTTTGTGCCTGTCGTATATGGCCAGGTCGCGTATTTATGCAGCCTCGTCCACTGATTTAAAGCACTACTATCCATTACTACCTGTTGATTAAAAGAAACCATCGATACCATTAGTCTTGAAAAACTCTCGTACGATTCGTCGCGGCTGCCCGTCGGGCGAATTTTTTTATTTTCGTCATGGCGATGCTTTATTCTCTTCAAGCTAACCAAGGCGATCGATTTGATCTACACAACCACCTGCGGGGTAAAAATACAGGTGTTTAAGCGATTGATTTAACACCAGCGCAATTGTTGAGGTGAGCAATACCATTACTTTTTGTACCCTTGATTACCGAGGATTAAGAGCTTAACCTTCGTCTTTAGTGAGTTCAGCCGGCGCTACTATCTCGTCGCCTTAGCCAATATGTTTGGCACCGCCAGAGATTCAGTGCAGGCGACCAGTAAGTCGGTATTGCTAGATATCGTAAGCATCTTATAAACCTAGCGCTATACACCTACTTAGATCCACTGCGCCTAAACTCATTAGACACACTCTCGTTGAGTTAGCTATGCTTTGAATCGAAGTAATTATCGTTAATGAATTCATGTGGTGAGAAAATCGCCGCGATACCGACCTTGTGAGTTAAATTTATGACCGATCGACATCCCCAAACTCCTCCACTGACATTGAAGACTCTAGATGAGCTTGCGATGCTAGCCGATTACTCGCTTGTAGACACCTTGAGTTGCGATCCAGATGCAAAAAAAGATGGCGTTGACCACACACCGCGTCAAGTTTTCTCAGGCCACTATGTTCCAGTCAAGCCGACGCCAATAGAAAACCCCCAGTACGTGACCCATAGTAAGCGTTTATTTAGCGAACTTGGCCTCGATGATAGCTTAGCGCGCTCTACAGATTTTATGCAGGTCTTTTCTGGAGACACCTCGCACTCACCAGAGCCAATGCGCAAGGTCGGCTGGGCTTGCGGTTATGCACTGTCCATATTTGGCACCGAATATTATCAGCAATGTCCGTTTCAAACGGGTAACGGTTATGGCGACGGTCGCGCAGTTTCAATTTTTGAAGGCGTCATTAACGGGCGGCGTTTGGAAATGCAGTTGAAAGGCGGCGGTCGAACTCCATATTGTCGTGGTGCCGACGGCCGCGCGGTGTTGCGTTCGAGTATCCGAGAATTTCTCGCGCAGGAGCACATGCATGCTTTAGGTGTGCCAACGTCGAGATCGCTGAGCTTATATGCTTCCACAACGGAACAGGTGAAGCGTCCTTGGTACTCAGAGGGCTCGCACTCGAGAGATCCCGACATGCTGATATCAGAGGCCGTCGCCATTTCGACCCGCGTTGCTCCCTCTTTTATTCGTGTGGGGCAACTAGAACTCTTCAGTCGTCGCGCCCGTAAACAGGAACACCCAAGAGCGATGGCGGAACTTGAGGAAATAGTACTGCACCTAATCGAGCGCGAATACAGTGATGTCATCGATAAACAACTGACAACTGCCAACAAGGTCATATTATTGGCATGTGAGTTTCGCAAGCGCCTGACATCACTGGTGGCGAATTGGATACGCGTTGGCTACTGTCAGGGTAATTTCAACAGCGACAACTGTGCAGCCGGAGGCTTTACACTTGACTACGGTCCCTTTGGCTTCTGCGATGAGTTTAATCCGCAATATCAGCCCTGGACCGGTGGCGGCAACCACTTTTCGTTTATGAATCAACCCGAAGCTGCCGCCAGCAATTTTTATGCGTTTTGTAAGGCGCTGTTGCCGCTACTGATGTCGCATCAAGACCATCAGCAACAGTTGGATGAAATTCTTAGTGGCTTTCCAGGTGCTATGCAGTCAGAAATGCAAAGTATGTGGGCTGCCAAGCTTGGGCTGGATAGTTTTAACGCGGAGTTGTTTAGCGAGCTTGAGACGCTGATGGTGCAAACGCCAATTGATTATACGATATTTTTTCGCGAGCTCTCGATGGTGCCTGATAATATTGAGCCACTTAAAGCTAGTTTTTATAAGTACTCGATGTCAGCTCAAGATTTTTCGGCACCAGCTTTCGCGTTAGATCCGGATCACACCGATAAGCGTTGGGCCGCGTGGTTTACAAAGTGGCAGTCACTCATCAGCTGTACTGACGCGGCCAACACTGCTGCCTCTAAGCTTCAGTCTGGCGAAGCTCGTGCTCGTCAAATGCAGTTAGTCAATCCAAAATACATTTTGCGTGAGTGGTTGACCGTACCAGCTTATCAGCAAGCCACGGCGGGAGACTACTCATTGGTTCACGAGCTTCAGGATGTTATGACACAACCATATGCTGAGCAGTCAGCGGCGGTAGCGAGTCAATACTTTAAGCTCAAGCCATCTGAGTTCCTCGATATAGGCGGCACGTCTCATGTTAGCTGCTCGTCGTGATTTTTTGATATCAATTAACCGGGCCCAGACGATGGCGCAGCCTAGCGCTAGACAAGTGTTAATGCCGGTGAAGCATCTATGAAACAGCTGTGTACAGAGGTAATTTTAACGCTGCGCAGCACTAAATTTAGTTAACCAGAGCGAATGACATATGACCTTTAAATACCCAACTGTGCTTTCTATTGCCGGATCCGACAGTGGCGGCGGAGCCGGCATTCAGGCTGATATTAAAACAATATCTGCATTGGGATGCTTTGTAACCTGCGCTATTACTGCCGTAACAGTGCAAAATACACTGGGTGTAGTCGGTATTCATAGTGTTCCCGCAGTAGTCGTCCGCGATCAGATTAAGGCGGTGATGGATGACATTGCACCAGATGTCGTTAAACTTGGGATGATACATAGCAAAGAGCTGGCAATTATTATTGCCGAGACACTCAGGCTGTATCCAACGGTGAGCGTGATTTTTGATCCGGTGATGGTGGCCGCCAGCGGCGATGTTTTGATCGAGTCGGAAACTATTGCAGCGTTGAAGCAATACCTGTTTCCACTGGCTGCAGTGGTGACACCTAATCTTAATGAAGCCGCTATATTAACAGATATGGCGATTTGCAGTGAGGCCGACATGAAAGAGGCCGCCCAGCGCATACTGGCAACAACTTGTAAGTCCGTACTGATTAAAGGTGGACACTTGCAAGGTGGCGATAGCGTCCTCGACTTGTACATTGATCAGTCGGGTAGAGAGCTACTGTTGCAAGCCGACTATATAGAAACGCCTAATACTCATGGAACCGGTTGTACTCTATCTGCAGCAATCGCCGCTTATCGAGCGCTTGATTACACCCTAGAGGCCGCGGTGCAACAAGCGCATATGTATACTCATGGAGCGATCAGGCATGGCGCCGATGTAAAAACAGGCAATGGTAAGGGACCACTGAATCACTTTTATAATCCGCAAAAATTAATCAAACATAAGCTCGAGTGAGCAGGCGGGTTTACTAAGCGGGACACAAAAAAGCAATTAAACGCTATAAAAAAGTTAGTGAAATAATAAGCCACGGCTAAATGCTAGGTATGCTCAACAACATACAGTAGATTGAAAATAACTCGTGTTGAACAGACTCTTGTCTCGATTTGCAGTTTCACTGGGCTACTTTTAATGGAAAACTTTCGAGATGATGTGTCTACATGATATGTTTATTTAAAAGCAAACTAGTGGTTAAGCATTGAAGCATATTGATAAATAGTGAAAGGCCACGGCTAATCGACTATATTAAGGTCACTTATTTTTGGAGATGAAGAGTGACATATTGTCTAGGTATCAAAGTAAAAGAGGGATTGATCTTCTGTTCTGACTCACGCACCAATGCAGGTATAGATTTGGTCAATACCTATAAAAAAATGTACACCTTTGGTGTGCCACAGCAAAATCAATTTTGTATTTTGGCATCGGGTAACTTAGCGACAACGCAGGGTGTTATTCATCAAATAAAAAAAGATATAGAGACCTCCGCAGGCCTCAATTTATTTAGTTTTACTAATTTTTACGATGCGGTTGAGTACATAGGTAGAATTAGTACCCATCAGCAAAGCAAAACTGGCGGCGGTCCTACTTTCTCGGCAAACTTTATTGTAGGTGGTCAAATTGCGGGTAAAGCTCACGAACTGGCAATGGTGTATCCAGAGGGTAACTATATATCGGCAACTAAGTTAGCCCCATTTTTACAGATAGGCGAAAGCAAGTATGGCAAGCCCATCCTCGATCGCATTATTAACATCGATACGTCCTTGGAAACCTGCGCCCTATGTGCACTTGTGTCTATGGGCTCGACGATTAAAAGTAATTTAGGTGTGGGCCCACCTATCGATGTTCAATTTTATTATGCGGATACACTGATGTTGGGAGAGCAGTATCACTTTGATGAAAATGATGCCTATCTGAAAGAAGTTGATCGAGTTTGGGGTTCTCAGCTAGTCGAGTCGTTTATGCAATTACCCCGCATAGCCGATTTCGCTAACAAATCAAGAGAGTCGACGTAGTTCGTTAAACCACACATGCAGCAGTGCGCATTTCAGGTAGGGCTATAGGTAGCTGCATGTTGGCAGTGAGTGCCTGCGTAATAGCGTCCTGATCTTTTAGCCGCTTCACGCCTTCAAATAAGGTGACGGCTTCGGGATACTGTCGAGACAGATAGAAAAGCCACTGTTTAAGACGGTTACCCATGTGTTTAGCAGGATATGCCTCGACGGTGACGTTAAAAAACTTAAGTAATAAGGGGCTCAGTTGCTCCCAAGTCATGGCTTGGTGAGGCAGTGTTTTAGCAGTGATAATATCGCCTGGGGCTGTAGTATAAGCCCCAGCGCTATCGACATTGTGACTTGTCTGCTCCCCTCGATGCCAGGCTTTTATCTGCAGAGCCAGATCGGGGCAGGACAGTAGGCCTCGGCCCAGCATAAAGTCAGTGCAACCAGTCACTTCGCGGCAGCGCTTCAAGTCATCTAAATTCCAAATGTCACCATTAGCATTGACGGTAATCGGTATGGCCTGAGTTATATCGGCAATATACTCCCAATAAGCGGGAGGTTTATAACCGTCTGCCTTCGAACGCGCATGTACCGTCAGCTCGTTGGCACCGGCCTCGTAGGCGGCTAGAGCGTTGTCCAGATAGAGGCTCCTGTCATTAAAACCAAGACGTATCTTAGCTGTAACGGGGATATGGTTGGGCACCGCGGCCCGCGTGGCAGCGATAATATCGTGTACACGCCTGGGTTCCTTGAGAAGGCACGCTCCGCCATCACTATTATTGACAGTTTTTGCCGGACAACCAAAATTAAGATCAATTGCACTGGCACCAAGGCTCGCAACACTGGCGGCGTTTTCAGCGATCACCTGAGGCTTGCCGCCAAGGAGTTGGACTCTAACCGGAGTGTTGGAGCTTTTAGTTAGGCTATTATTGTATAATTCTGGGCAGCGCTTATAAAAAACCTTATCGGGAAGCAGCTGATCATTGATGCGAATAAACTCTGTGACACAGATGTCGATACCGCCAATCGCACATAATAAGTCGCGCATAACGGCATCTACAACGCCCTCCATCGGTGCCAGTAATATTCGCATAGTAAGTTTGAGAGCCTATAGAAAAAGAGTTTAGGTGAGTTGAGAAAGTTGGTAATGGTGAGCGAAGGCAACTTAACAAGATCTAATGAACGGAGCCCTTAGCCAAGCTTTAGTGCCGGTTGTTATCATCATTAGCGCCCGTAACCGCTGCAAACGCATAATAATCATCGCCGAGTGATCGCTCTTCTCGACGCTCTATTTTTTTACGACGCTTGCGATGGTAAAGATCGACATCAAGACCTTTACAAGGATCGTCGTCCTCGCGGCGCTCGTCACCTTTACGTCGATTTATAAAAAAACCGTTATACATAATATACCTTACCTTACTTGAAAAAGTGTATAAATCAACCGTATTGATCGTCTAAATAACGGTGATATTATTGAGTGTAGTTCATAAATTTTATAATTATTAACTTGGCGCAAATAAGGCCGTAAAAATTTTGTGGTTTGTCGCCAAGATACGTTAAAATGTAATCAAATTTAAAGAGTTTAGGTGTATGAAAATTCAGCAACAGATTGAGCAGACCTTGCAAACGGCTTTTACTCCGACATTCTTGGAAGTGATTAATGAAAGTGATGGTCACAACGTGCCTAGGGGGTCAGAAAGTCATTTTAAAGTGATTATTGTCAGCGATGTCTTTATCAATACAAGCAGAATTAAGCGTCATAAAATGATCTATAGCGCGGCGGCGGCTGAGGTTGAGCAAGTTCACGCGTTTTCTGTCAGTGCCTTTGATATATCTGAGTGGTCTGTAAAAAAAGGTGAAGTTGCGCAATCACCGCCTTGCCTCGGTGGTGAAAATTAACTTAATTGTTGCATGTTGTTAGCCATCTACTCGTCGATAGATACAGGATCAATGATTCACATCGAAGGGTGAGAGCAACCAGATAATACGGTTGTTACGGGCTGATCTTTATATCTAAAGTAGGCTCGCTCGCCTAGTTAAAACTATTTCTGAAGAACGCTCAGCTCATCGCAAGCGATTCAAACTATTTGAACCATCACTAAAATATGATAAAAAAAATTGTTGTTGCCACTCTTTATCGCTTTGTCAGCTTGCCTGAATATCAAGAGCTGCGCCAGCCACTGATCAATTTTTGTAAGCGTCACGACATCAAAGGGACAATATTGCTAGCGCAAGAGGGTATCAACGGCACGGTCGCCGGCAGCCGCGAGGCGATTGACACGCTGCTTAGTGATCTGCGAAGCAATCCAAAGTTATCCGCCATTAATTGTAAAGAATCTTTCTACGATGAACCCCCGTTTTATCGGATGAAAGTAAAACTAAAGAAAGAGATTGTGACCATGGGTATCGAAGGCATCGACCCCAATAGAGTGGTTGGCTCCTATGTCAAGGCACAAGATTGGAACGCTTTAATTGATGATCCCGAAGTGCTTGTTGTCGACACCAGAAATTATTATGAAGTCGCAATAGGCACTTTTAAAGGGGCTCAAGATCCACTGACTACAAATTTTCGCGAGTTCCCCCAATTTGTCGCTGAAAACTTAGATCCTGTGAAGCATAAAAAAGTAGCGATGTTTTGCACGGGCGGTATTCGCTGCGAAAAATCAACTGCGTTTCTAAAAGAGCAGGGCTTTGATGATGTTTATCATCTTCAAGGTGGCATTCTTCAGTATTTGAAAGAGGTACCTAAAGAAGAGTCGCGTTGGGAGGGAGAGTGTTTCGTTTTTGATAATCGTGTGGCGGTTAATCACGATCTAGAAAAAGGCATTTATGATCAATGCCATGGCTGCCGTCATCCAATCACGGAAGACGATAAGTTATCGATAAAATACTTATTGGGGGTGGCTTGTCCGCGTTGTTACGATAAGCAAACGGATGAACAAAAAGTGCGTTTTAACGAGCGCCAAAAACAAGTCCGATTAGCGCGTGGGCGCCACCAAAGACATGTTGGTCTATCTCCAGCGAAGTTAGATGAGGCGCGAGCAGCTAAAAAACAAAAACGCATGGCCGACCGCAATAATCAAAAATTACAATGATTTTCCTAAATATCTCAATGATCGACAACTGACAAACTACCACTGAGCTGCCTGTAAAAATAAATAGTAAGCTGCTGACGAACGACCAAAACCATTGTTGGTCTTGTGATAACTAACTGGCAAGATGTTAAAAAAACCAGTATTGATCGTCGACGGAGTCGACAGCTATGTATGGCGGCACCGCAATAGCAAGCTATGTTGAGACAGCAGGCTGTATTTGACTCTCGTCGTCTGAGAAATATTTACACTAGATTCCGCTGCATTATTAATACTTATTGCGCGTGGTTGCCTTTCGCGGTTTAGCTTTATTACTATTGGGCTTTGTTTATTTTCATGAAACGATGGTGGCAGAGCCTACACCACTTTTTAGCGAAGAAGCTGACTCTGGTTACAACTTTAATGCGAGCTTTGGTGCTGAGTTTTGTCTTAAGACTAGTATGTCCAATAACG
>JBLIME010000007.1:0-30437 GCA_047638515.1 Pseudohongiellaceae bacterium | reverse complement strand
ATCGCTATCTAGAGCTATAATCAGTACATAATTTGTTTAATTGGAGAGTAAGATTAATGAACCTTGAGTATTATATTATCCATGGTCGTGGTGTAGGCGGCTCTAACTTTCAACTGGCTAAATTACAAGATGACACCGGCAATACTTTTAAAGGCCAATACGATATGTCGCGTCAGTTTTCTAATATTGATGAGATGACAAATTACATTGCCGATGAGGTTGTTAAAAAGCCCGCTGGTGATTTTTCGTTGCAGCCAATGGATATATAAAAAAAGTGCCTATTTAGACAACAAAAAAGGTGCGCAAGGCACCTTTTTTGTTGTCTTCAATAATTATTGTACAGGTGTTACAAGTACCACTTTGTGAGGTATTCGCAGTAGCTGTCAAATTCAGTCATTTAGAATAAAAGCAACAAGCCATAAACCAAAAACACACAGCTAACAACAATTGCAATAATGGTTATCATATTTTTAGGCAAACCAAATTTTGCCGTGTAGTCGCCATCTATTTGCCAGCCCGCTAAAACTCCATTGATACAACTAAAAACTAGTACGACCGCTAAATACGAAGATACAAGGCCTCCACTCAAGAGGCCACTCAGGGAGCTGTAGCTTAAACCGTCGGTCGCCACGAGCATATATAACAGACCAATGCCAAAACTAATAATCAAGGCATTAGATAGGCGCTGAAATAGCCATTGTCTGATACCGTTATTCATTAAACCCATACCGCTACTCCTGCCAACAATGCGAGTAATACGCCTATAATAATCGCGCCCCAAGAAAGCACACTGCCACTTTCAAGAGTTTCACAAAACCCAAGATCTTGGATAATATGTTTCGCGGACGCGAGGCAGTAGTAAGCCAGTGCGGTTAAGAAACCCCAAGTCACAAACTGCAATAAAAAATTACTTTGCATCACCTGAGAAGTCGACAGGTATTGTTGTTCTGATCCAAGTGCATAGCCCAGTAATACTAGCAAGAAACCTAGCCCTACCCACGTAATGACCGCGGTAATACGGTGCAAAATGGATGCTATTGCTGTAATTGGAAATCTGACGGTACTCAGATCTAAATTTACAGGACGCTTATCGTTCATTTTTTCCTCCAACAAATCTAGGGGCACAACGGCTAGGGAAGCTAACTGTTGTGCCAAATTTTATTACCAACCAGTAATTTCTTTAAGAGCACTACCGATATCGGCAAGACTGCGAACTGTTTTGACTCCAGCGTCTTCAAGCGCTGCAAATTTCTCATCTGCGGTACCTTTACCACCAGAAATAATAGCACCGGCATGCCCCATGCGTTTTCCTTCAGGAGCCGTCACACCGGCGATATAAGAGACCACAGGCTTAGTAACGTTGGCTTTGATATAGGCAGCTGCCTCTTCCTCAGCCGTCCCGCCAATCTCACCGATCATGACAATCGCCTCAGTGGCAGGATCTGCTTGGAACAAGGCTAGAATATCAATAAAATTTGAGCCTGGGATTGGATCTCCACCAATACCAACACATGTCGACTGACCGAAGCCATAATCAGTGGTCTGTTTTACCGCTTCATAGGTTAAAGTACCTGAGCGCGAAACTACTCCGACTTTACCCGGCAAATGAATGTGCCCAGGCATAATGCCGATTTTACATTCTCCAGGTGTAATAACTCCTGGGCAGTTAGGCCCAATCATGCGTACACCTTTCTTATCAACGTAGTCTTTGACAACCAACATATCTAGTGTCGGAATGCCTTCGGTTATCGTAATGATTAACTCAATACCGGCATCGGCCGCTTCAATAATTGAATCTTTACAAAATGCGGCAGGCACATAAATGACTGTCGCTGTGGCGCCAGTTGAGGCAACCGCTTCTTTAACTGTGTTGAAAACTGGCAGACCAAGATGAGTAGTACCGCCTTTGCCAGGGGTTACACCACCAACCATTTGCGTGCCGTATGCGATCGCTTGTTCAGAGTGAAAGGTACCGTTGGCACCGGTAAAACCTTGGCAAATTACTTTGGTATTTTTATCGATTAAAATAGACATTATTTGCCCTCCGCAGCGGCAACAACTTTTTGCGCAGCGTCTGTTAGTGATGTTGCACTGACGAGATTAAGTGAGCTCGCATCTAATAATTTTTTACCCTCTTCGGCATTTGTGCCCTCGAGACGCACGACAACCGGCACCTTAACACCCACTTCGGCTACTGCACCGATAATACCTTCGGCGATCATATCGCAACGCACGATGCCGCCAAAGATATTAACGAGTACGGCTTTCACGTTGGGGTCAGATAAAATGAGTTTAAACGCTTCAATAACGCGTTCTTTGGTTGCACCGCCACCGACGTCGAGGAAGTTTGCAGGTTTTCCGCCATGTATATTAACGATGTCCATCGTACCCATCGCCAAACCGGCACCATTAACCATACAACCGACATTACCATCTAGCGCAACGTAATTGAGTTCGAAAGATGCCGCGTGTGCCTCGCGCTCATCTTCTTGTGATGGATCGTGCATTGCAAGAATTTTTGGCTGACGATAGAGCGCGTTCCCATCAATGTTAATTTTACCGTCTAAGCAGTGAAGATTACCTTCTGCAGTAATGACAAGGGGATTGATTTCTAACAACGCAAAATCAAAATCTTCAAACATTTTTGCAAGACCTAAAAATATTTTAGTAAATTGTTTTACCTGTAATGTATTAAGTCCTAATTTAAAGGCTAGCTCGCGACCTTGGTAAGGCTGAGCGCCAACTAACGGGTCGATAATCACCCTTAATATCTTCTCTGGAGTCTCTTCTGCAACTGTCTCAATCTCTACACCACCTTCAGTTGATGCCATAAAAACAATACTACGAGTTGCGCGATCGACAACAGCACCAAGATATAACTCTTGGTCGATATCAGTGCAGGTCTCTACAAGAATGCGACTCACGGGCTGACCAGCCTCGTCAGTTTGGTAAGTTACCAAGTTCTTGCCCAACCACTGCTCGGCAAATGCGCGCACTTCTTCTTTTGTCTCAACAAGTTTTACACCACCTGCCTTACCGCGACCACCGGCGTGAACCTGAGCTTTAACGACCCATTTGTCACCGCCTATAGTAGCGATTGCCGCTACAGCTTCTTCGACTGTAGCAGCTGCAACACCTATTGATACTGGCAAATTGTATTCAGCAAACAATTGTTTTGCTTGGTACTCATGCAAATTCATAATATCTTCCGTTTGTAGTTTTCTGTTATTAATAAATAATCAGAAACAGATTAAAAAATAGTTAACATCTCGAGCAGCTAGAAATATTAACTAATTTATTAGTGTTTGAAAAACACTGTGTAACTATTCTTATTATTTTCTTTTTCTGTTGGGCATGTGAATGGCATGACCATTCACGGCTAACGCAGCTTCTTTAACTGCTTCTGAAAATGTCGGATGGCCAAATACCGTCATACCGATATCTTCTGCTGTTGAACCAAACTCCATGGCAATCGCAATTTGTTGAACAAGATCAGAGGCACTTGGACCAACAATGTGACATCCCAAAATTCGGTCTGTCTTTGCGTGAGATATTATTTTTACAAGACCATCTTGACAATCCGCCGCAACGGCGCGACCAACAGCTAAGAATGGGAAGGTACCTACTTTGTATTCTTCACCGGCAGATTTTAACTGCTCTTCTGTCTGACCTACCGAAGCAACTTCTGGGAAGGTGTAAATAACGTTTGGCACCACATCGTAATTCATCATGGCCTTTTGCCCAGCAATACGCTCGGCAACGACAACGCCCTCTTCTGAGGCTTTGTGAGCAAGCATAGGACCGCGGACTATATCGCCGACTGCCCAAACACCAGGAACATTGGTGGAGCAGTTTTCGTCGACATAAATAGAGCCACGTTCATCCATTTCGATACCGCTGTCTTCTGCCAATAGACCTTCAGTGTAGGGACGACGACCGACACAGACAATTAATTTATCAAAAGTTTGAGTCTGCTCATTGCCATCTTTATCCACATATAGCACCTCAACTTTTTTACCTTTGATTTTAGTACCGGTTACACGGCAGCCTAGGCGAATATCTAGGCCTTGCTTTCTAAATATTTTTTCCGACTCTTTGGCAATTTGTTTATCAAAAACAGACAAAAAGGTATCCATGGCTTCGAGGCAGACAACCTCAGCACCCAAACGACACCAGACGCTGCCTAATTCTAAGCCGATAACACCGGCACCGATAACGCCGAGAGTTTTAGGCACTTCACTAAATGTCAATGCGCCGGTTGAATCGACAATAATATCGTTATCTTTGGGGTCGACAGGAGCCGCGGAGATATTGATGGGTACTGAACCCGATGCAAGAATAACGTTACCAGCTTCGTAAACCGTTACTTCGCCGCTGTTAGTCGTCACTTCAACTTTTTTACCGGCTAATAATTTACCCTTACCCATAATCGATGTGACTTTATTGGCTTTAAACAAGCCGCCGATACCGCCGGTCATTTGTGCAACTACCTGATCTTTACGCTCAAGCATTTTGGGCACATCAATAGATAGCTTACCTGTGCTGATACCGTGCTTTTCAAAATCTGCATGAGCATCGTGGTATTTATGCGAGCTATCTAACAAGGCCTTTGAAGGGATACAGCCAATATTCAGGCAGGTACCACCGTTAACTATTTTTTTACCGTCTTCACTGACCCATTTCTCGACACAGGCTGTTTTTAAACCCAGTTGTGCTGCACGAATGGCTGCCACGTAACCACCGGGGCCTGAGCCTATGATGATTACATCGTACTTGTTATCGGACATAATAAATTTCCAAATTAGTATCAAATATATAAATTAAGTGGGGCTCAAATACACCCACTCTAAAAACTGATGTGTTGTCTATGGCTAATACTAGCGTTTATATTTCCAATAGAATGCGAGCGGGATCTTCTAATAGATCTTTGATCGCAACTAAAAACTGTACGGCCTCTTTGCCATCGACCATGCGGTGGTCATAAGAAAGGGCTAAATACATAATGGGCTGAATCACAACCTGGCCATCGACAGCCATCGGACGCTCTTGAATTTTGTGCATACCCAAGATGGCGGTTTGTGGTGGGTTTAAAATTGGCGTCGATAACAACGAGCCAAATACACCGCCATTGGTAATGGTGAAAGTGCCTCCCGTCATTTCATCTATACCTAGCTTACCATCGCGCGCGCGCATACCAAAGTCTCTGATACCTGACTCGATATCAGCGAGACCCATGTTTTCAGCATTGCGCAGCACCGGTACGACTAAGCCTTTTTCTGTCGACACCGCAACGCTAATATCTTGATAGCCATGATAGACCACATCGTCGCCATCAATTGAGGCGTTAACCGCAGGATAGCGCTTAAGTGCCTCAACGGCAGCCTTAACAAAAAAGCCCATAAAGCCTAGACGAGTGCCGTTGTGTGTCTTTTCAAATTGGTCCTTATACTTTTTTCGGAGCGTCATAACGGGCTCCATATTAACTTCGTTAAATGTTGTCAACATCGCCGTTGAAGATGTTGCCTGCAGAAGCCGCTGCGCGATAAGTTTACGCAAGCGTGTCATCGGCACACGCTTTTCAATGCGACCACCGGTATTGACTAATGCAGGGGTGGCCGTGGCCACAGGTGCTTTAACTGCCGGAGTGAGCTTTGGGGCGGCGGCTGGGATAACCGGTGCGACCTGAACTTGCGAGGCGCTTTCAACATCCTCTCTGGTGATTAAGCCACCCTTCCCGGTGGCTTTAATCACATTTAAATCCAGTCCTTTCTCGGCGGCCAGCTTGCGCGCGGACGGACTAGCAACCACATCACCAGTCGTCGTCTCGACACTTTCTGCGATTGCCACTACTGCCGCGGCTGGCGCACCCTCAAGCACATAGGCAATGAGCTCTCCACTCAGTACGACATCGCCTTCAACCTTAATAATATCACCCATAACACCATCAGCGGGCGCAACAACTTCTAATACCACTTTGTCAGTCTCAATCTCGACGATTAACTCATCGCGACTAACTGAATCACCGGTAGCTTTGTGCCAAGATGCAATCGTGCCGTCTTGAACTGACTCGGGAAACGTCGGCGTTTTAATTTCAGCGGGTGAGTCCGCTGCAACAGCCGAGTCGACTTTGGCCGCAGCTGAGGGTGCTGAGCTAGAAGTGGGAACGGCATCGCCAATTAGGGCCAAGACTTCGTTACTCAAAATAATATCGCCCTCCCTCTTGACGATTTCAGATAAAACACCATCAGCTGGGGCGACGACTTCAAGCACAACCTTGTCTGTCTCAATCTCAACAAGGAGATCGTCGCGACTCACTGTATCGCCAACTTCCTTGTGCCAAGTCGCAATAGTGCCGTCTTGAACAGACTCAGGAAATGTCGGTGCTTTAATTTCAATTGCCATTCTTATGTATCCTTGTAAGTTCTTTTAATAACGATCGAATATTTAGATGAACTTGTTAGACAAATAACCAGCTACATCGATTTGACGCTATCCCTTTATTTATTAATTTTTAGTGCCTCGTCAACGAAGCTCTTTTGCTGTTCAAGATGCAGTGACATGTAACCACAAGCGGGTGCTGCGGATGACACTCTGCCCACATAACCTAAATTAACTTTAGGGTAGGTTTCTGCTAATACATCTTCGAGACGATGCCTAATCTGAAACCAGGCTCCCTGATTTCTCGGCTCTTCTTGACACCAAACGACCTCTTTTATCTTGTTGAAGGGTGCAAGCACCTCAAGCAATTCGGTTTTGGGAAACGGATACAGCTGTTCAAGTCGAATCAACACTACATCGTCTTGCCCAGATTCCATTCGTGCCTCCAGTAAGTGATAGTAAACCTTACCACTACAGATAACGACTTTTTTAGCTTTAGCGGGCTTGATTTCATGGTCACCAATGACATTGTAGAATTTTCCATCAGCCAATTCTTCAAGGCTTGACATCGCTAGTTTATGCCGCAAAATCCATTTCGGACTCATAATTATCAATGGGCGACGCATTGGGCGAATCACTTGGCGACGCAAAATATGGAAAATTTGGGCCGGCGTTGTAGGGATACAAATTTGTATGTTGTGCTCTGCGGACATTTGCATGAAACGCTCTAGACGAGCCGACGAATGCTCGGGGCCTTGACCTTCGTAACCGTGCGGTAACAGCATCGTTAGGCCACACAGACGGCCCCACTTATGCTCGCCACTAGTAATAAACTGGTCAATCACTACTTGCGCGCCGTTGGCAAAGTCACCAAATTGTGCTTCCCAAATAACCAAGGTATCGGGCTTAGTGGCAGCATAGCCGTACTCGAAGGCTAAAACGGCCTCTTCAGACAATAAAGAGTCGTGTAGATGAAAGTTGCGCTGTCCTTCGAATAAGTTTGCTAAGGGCATGTAAGGAATGCCATCTTTTTGATTGTGGATAACCGCATGGCGATGTGAAAAGGTACCTCGACCCACATCTTGGCCAGTGAGGCGAATACCTGAACCCTGATTAATTAGCGTGGCATAGGCCAAAGTCTCGGCCATACCCCAGTTAATCGGTAGCGAACCACTGGCCATTTTACGTCGATCTTCGTATATCTTTTGCACTTGTCGCTGCACTTGAATTCCGTCGGGTACCTCACAAGCTTTATGTCCGAGTTCCTGTAGCTTTTGCAGATTAATACTAGTGTCGGCGGGCACCGTCCAATCGTGATTAAGATAAGGTAGCCAATCGACAAACAGCGATTTATCCGGCTCGCTGACTAGACCATCGGCTACATGCTCACCGCGATCTAATGCCGCACGGTAATCATTAGTGATTGCCGCGTCTTCTTCTTTGGTAAGAATACCTTCGTCGATCAAACGTTGCGCATAGAGCGCGCGCGTCGTTTTCAGTCCTTTGATCGCCTGATACATCAGTGGCTGAGTAGATGACGGTTCATCTGTCTCGTTGTGGCCACGACGTCGATAACACACGAGATCGATGACAACGTCTTTTTTAAATTCGTGGCGATAGTCCATAGCCAATTGCGTAACAAATAATACCGCCTCGGGGTCATCGCCGTTAACGTGCAGTACCGGTGCACCAACGAACTTTGCGACATCTGTGCAATAGGGCGTTGAGCGCGCATCTTCAGCGTGCGTCGTTGTGAAGCCAACTTGGTTGTTAATGACCACGTGAATCGAGCCACCGGTTTTGTAGGCACGAGTTTGCGACATTTGTAACAACTCAAAAACCACACCTTGGCCAGAAAATGCGGCATCTCCATGAATATTGATGGGCACCACCAGATTACCCGTCTTGTCGTGGCGACGGTCTTGACGCGCGCGCACGGAACCCACCACAACAGGGGCGGCAATTTCTAGGTGAGAGGGATTAAACGCCATGGCGATGTGAACTTCTCCACCAGGGGTCATCACATTTGACGAGAAGCCCTGGTGATATTTAACATCACCCGAGGTATCTATCATTTTTTTGCCTTCGAACTCATCAAATAAATCCGCAGGTTTCTTACCGAATATATTTATTAAGGTGTTTAGGCGACCACGGTGAGCCATACCTAAAACGATTTCCTTTGCCCCGTAGGTGCCTGCACGCTTGATCAACCCATCGAGAAGAGGAATCAAGCTCTCGCCGCCCTCGAGCCCAAAGCGCTTAGTGCCTGGGTATTTACTGTCAAGGTGCTTTTCTAGACCCTCAGCCGCGCTTAGTCGTTGATGAATGCGGCGTTTGACATCGGTTGAAAAGGTCGGCTTTGAACGTGAACTTTCGAGGCGCTGTTGCAGCCATTTAAATTCATCGGCATCGCTGATGTGCAACAACTCTGCGGCAATGTTGCCACAATAAGTTGCCTCTAAATCGGCAATGATGTCCTTCAGTGGCGCCTGATCGTAACCAAAATATAAATTACTCGCATTGAAAACCAAATCGAGTTCTGCTGGCGTAAGACCATGATAATGTAAATCTAAGTAGTCGCCGCTGTGGCGTCTAGTTAAGTTGAGGGGATCGAGTGTGGCTTTGGTATGACCCCGCGAACGATAGGCTTGTACCAGCTGAGCTACATTGACTTGTTTTTGATCGTGATCGGCCGCCGCGGCGTACGCAGGAATATTAGACGCGCCATTGGTCGGACGATATTTGGCTAACAGCCTGAATTGTTCTTTAACTGCGGAGTGCGGTGTGTCTTGAGCGCTTGAACCGCTGACGCGTGGGAGTTGATCGAAATACTCTCGCCACTCCTGTGGGATAGCACTGGGATCGTGTAGATAACTGTCATAAAGTTCTTCTACATAAACTGCGTTACCGCCTGATATGTGTGCGGTACTCCACAGATGTTCCATACTATCTGGCATGGATTATTCTCTCTGTTGTTAAATAGTAAATATAGCCTTTGTATTAGAGAGTCCTACATTACTGTCTCTCAACAGTTTTTAAAAAACCTCTGGGAGCCTAGATACAACTATCAGAGGGCTTTGAAATATAGATCTAAGAAATACAGAAGCACCAATAAAACCGGCCATTTAAAAAAAGGTGCTGCTCGCATGCGACAGCAAGAATAACTAGGCTAACATTATTCTTTATTTAAAACACTTGACTAGAAGACGACGTCTAATCAATTACAATTATTCTGCGTGCTGCTGTGCTGTTTAACTTTGCCCCTTAACCCTGCAAAGCTAAACAGAAAACACCAAGTAGCTCTACGACTATTGTGCCAACAACATTGAGCGTATGTGACCAATCGCTTTGGTGGGGTTGAGACCCTTCGGACATACCGAGACACAGTTCATGATGCCTTGGCAGCGGAACACACTGAACGGATCGCTTAAATTCTCGAGTCGAGCAGCGGTTGCCGTATCGCGGCTATCTGCTAAAAACCGATAAGATTGTAACAGACCAGCAGGACCGATGAACTTCTCTGGATTCCACCAGAAAGACGGACAGCTAGTTGAGCAACAGGCGCAAAGAATACACTCGTAAAGCCCATCAAGCTTTTCGCGTTCCGCGGGTGTTTGCAAGCGCTCTCTACCCTCTGTTGGTAGATCGGTTTGTAGATAGGGTTCTATTTTACGATACTGATCGTAAAACTGTGTCATATCAATAACAAGGTCGCGAATCACCGGCAAACCTGGCAAGGGTCTGAGTACTAGCTTGTTATTCTTAACGGTCTCTGATAATTGGGTAATGCAGGCAAGGCCATTTTTACCGTTAATATTCATACCATCAGAACCACACACACCCTCTCGGCACGACCGGCGATAAGACAGGCTGTTATCTTCGACCTTGAGCAGCTCTAGTACGTCGAGCACCATTATGTCGCGTCCTTTAGTATCCACTTGATAGGATTTCATATAGGGCGCTTTATCGGTTTCTGGATTATAACGATAGACTTCTACATTTAACATTTGTAATCTCTCCGATTAATAAGTACGAGCCATCGGCTCAAAGGTGTCGACCGTTACCGGCTCGAAGTTCACACCGCGCTTGGTTACGCTCCCATCTGCTGGGAAGTATAGCGAGTGACACAACCAGTTTTCATCGTCGCGCACTTGATAGTCGTCACGTGCGTGAGCGCCGCGAGTCTCGGTGCGAATTTCTGCAGGAATAGCGGTAGCTTCCGCAACTTCAAGTAGATTCTGTAACTCAAGGGCTTCGATACGAGCCGTATTAAAGGCGTTGCTTTTGTCTTCAAAAGTGACATTGGCGATACGTTCGCGCAGGTCTTTTAATTTCTCAATGCCTTCTAGCATAAAGTCACCGCGACGGAATACGCCAAAATGATTTTGCATAACTTGTTGTAGTTCTTTACGTAGCACAGTGGCTGATTCACCGCCTGTATTTGCATTAAGGCCGTTAAGACGAGACATCGCAGCTTCAATATCCGACTCTGACGCATCGCGATGTTCGATACCCTGCTTTAGTGCTTTTTCTATGTACAAACCAGAGGCACGACCGAACACGACAAGATCTAACAGTGAGTTACCACCCAGACGGTTAGCTCCATGAACAGATACACAAGCCGCCTCACCACAGGCATAAAAACCTTCAATAACAGTGTCTTTACCGTTTACTTGGGTAAGCGCTTGGCCATCGACATTGGTCGGTATACCGCCCATCATATAATGGCAAGTTGGCACGACTGGAATGGGCTCTTTAACAGGGTCAACACCCGCAAAAGTGCGAGAAAGTTCTAGAATACCCGGTAGACGTGCGTTTAAAGTTGCCTCACCAAGATGGTCTAACTTCAACATCACATGATCACCATTTTCGCCACAGCCTCGGCCTTCGAGCATCTCTAAGACCATTGAGCGGGCGACAACGTCGCGACCCGCGAGGTCTTTAGCATTAGGTGCATAACGCTCCATAAAGCGCTCGCCATCTTTGTTGATCAGATAGCCACCTTCACCGCGGCAGCCCTCTGTAACTAAGGTTCCCGCTCCGTGAATACCCGTTGGATGAAATTGCCACATCTCCATATCTTGTAGAGGGAAACCGGCACGCGAAGCCATACCAATGCCGTCACCTGTGTTTATGTGAGCATTAGTTGTCGACGCATAAATTCGGCCCGCACCACCTGTCGCGAATACCGTTGCCTTTGACTTAATATGAACAACTTCGCCATCTTCTATGTTGATCGCAATAACGCCCGTTACTACGTCATCTTGATTCTTGACTAGATCTACAGCAAACCACTCGTTGAAGAAAACGGTGTTGTGCTTAATATTGCTTTGATAAAGTGTGTGCAGCAAAGCGTGTCCAGTGCGATCAGCTGCGGCGCACGTTCGAGCGGCCTGACCACCTTTGCCAAAATCTTTAGATTGACCGCCGAAGGGACGTTGGTAGATACGACCCTCTTCCGTGCGCGAAAAGGGTAGACCCATATGCTCCAGCTCAAAAATAGCCTCTGGTCCTACTGTACACATGTATTCAATTGCAGCTTGGTCACCGATATAGTCAGAGCCCTTGACTGTATCGTACATGTGCCAGCGCCAATCGTCATTGGGATCAGAACTTGCTATAGAGCAGGTGATGCCACCCTGAGCCGATACTGTGTGTGATCGTGTTGGGAACACTTTTGTAATCACTGCGGTTTTGAACCCAGACTGTGCCATCTGCAAAGCAGCTCGCATGCCAGCGCCGCCACCACCAATGACAATGCCATCAAAAGAAATGGTTCTTATAGATGTCATGGTTTTACTCCACCTGTTAACTTAAAATGATTGTAACTGGTTACTCAATTTGCGTGTGTGCACCTTGAATGACCGAGAATATATTTGTTGATGCAAAACGCTGGGCAAAAAAGATATTAAAATTTGACAATAATGTATTTGTTCTCTTAAAAAAGTGTCTATTGCGAAGCCTTAGGCTGGCTCGACAATTGATAAAGTGCCTACGTTGATTGATATACGCGGCTACACCTAAAACCTATTTCTTAATACCCACTTTCTATTTAACATTGCTGTCTACATAAAATGGGCCATCGACTGAGCTTGAGCACACGACATTTTGCAGGCGGCAAAATTATAGTGATACGGGGATAGAAATACAAACCAAACTACACAATTTGATGAAATCTCGTCTATTTTTAATTTAAAACGAGTAGATGTTAGTCTTTTAATTAAAAATCATGGACTTTTCATGGACTAGGGCCACACTCCCATCTCGAATCGCTTCTGCCAGCTAGTGTTCATTATAAATACAGCCGTATTTAACGTTTTAAGTATCAGTTTAGGCCTCCCTATTCAAAAGTGACTAACCATTTAAGTGATCCTATTGCTATAATAGTTGGGCAAAAAAAAGAACTTAGTTAATGTGTCTAGTTTTAACCACTAACATATACTCGAAATTCATGCTTTGTTGCGCTTTTTTCAACATGTATGTTTAGCGCCAAATGCCACTTTCTTTACTAAGAATTTTGGAAATTGAGCGGGCGCTAATTTTGACTCGTAGAAGATTTCACAATATCAATATTTAGGAGTACTCATGACAGATAAATTTGCCCGCCTCACCATAGATGGTTCAGACAACATAATAGAATTACCCATCTTATCAGGCAATTTAGGTCCAGACGTTATCGATGTCCGTAACCTGGGCGCAAGTGGCTGTTTTACCTACGATCCAGGATTCATGTCAACGGCTTCGTGTGAATCTAAGATAACGTTTATTGATGGCGATAAGGGGATTTTACTGCATCGTGGCTACCCTATCGAGCAACTTGCGAATCACTCAGATTACCTAGAGACCTGCTATCTTTTATTAAATGGCGAACTCCCTAACGAGAAAGAAAAAGCGGAGTTCGAGCATACCATTACCCAACACACCATGGTAAACGAAGCCATGGTACGTCTGTTTCGCGGCTTTCATCACGACGCGCACCCTATGTCTATGATGTGTGGTGCGGTGGGGGCACTTTCCGCTTTTTATCACGACTCTCTCGATATCTCCAATGCAGAGCACCGCAAGATATCCGCACATCGCTTAATTGCTAAAATACCGACCCTTGCCGCAATGTGTTACAAACACCACATTGGCCAGCCGTTTATGTATCCACGCAATGAACTTAGCTACTCAGAAAACTTTTTACACATGATGTTCGGTACGCCTTGCGACGAACCCAACGTCAACCCCATCATTGCAAGGGCCATGGATAAGATCTTCTTATTGCATGCCGATCACGAGCAGAATGCGTCAACTTCTACCGTGCGCCTCGCAGGCTCCTCCGGCGCTAATCCGTTTGCCTGCATTGCCTCGGGCATAACTGCACTTTGGGGCCCCGCTCACGGCGGCGCTAACGAAGCCGTACTTAAAATGCTCGATGAAATCGGCAGCGTCGACAATATTGACAAGTATGTCTTAAAAGCAAAAGATAAAAATGACCCCTTTCGCTTGATGGGCTTCGGGCACCGCGTCTACAAAAACTTTGATCCCCGCGCCAACGTGATGAAAGAGACCTGCGCCGAGGTTTTGAGTGAGCTCGGTATCGACGACCCACAACTTGCGATCGCTCAGCGTCTAGAGCAGATTGCGCTAGAAGATGATTACTTCATCGAGCGTAAGCTTTATCCTAACGTTGACTTCTACTCGGGAATCATCATGAAAGCAATCGGTATTCCCACCGATATGTTCACTGTGATCTTTGCCACAGGACGAACAGTAGGTTGGATTGCTCACTGGAGTGAAATGGTTAGCGAAAGTTACAAAATTGGTCGCCCACGTCAGCTCTACACCGGTTACGAAGCCCGCGACTATCCAGAGATGGAGAAGCGTTAGCAATCTTTTCGAGTTGATAAAAAGCAAAAAAGGCCGCCCTAGTGCGGCTTTTTTTATGGGTGAAAGACACAATTAGCCGCCGAACTTTTAATCTAGGTGGGTGACTGCCGACACGGTCTTATCGGTAATCTTAATCTATTGGCTCAGCTTCATACTACTCAAGCTCTGCACTCATTTTATTTTTTAGACCGCCCCAGCTAGGTAAATTTTTTGACACATCGCCTTTTACCGATCGCGAACGTGATTTCGCCAACCACAAGCCTTCACCATTAAAACTATAGACTGGCAGTAGATCCATTCGCTGTGAGGCCGGTAAGATAGTTTTATTAATATTGTCTAAGATTAAAGGCTCTGATGAGGGCGTCTTGTAATAAGCTAACACCATGTGCGCAAGATCATAATCAAGCGCTTTGACGTAGGTGATGCGCAACTTAGAAGTATCCATACCCAAGCTTGTAAGAGAGAAGTATTTACCAATCGAATAGTCCTCACAGTCGCCACCATTTGATCCCAATGTTTCTATCGGCGTCGCCCAGTAGTCCTCGCTCCCCCAGTGATCGATATCCCAAACCCAATCTACCTGATTAAAGTAATCATTAACTTCGCGAAGGTGTCTAGCATCCTCAGGGGGCACTTGACCTCCCAGCTCATTTAAAAGATCGCTCCAATCGCTGACTCGAGCGCGACCTTCCGGGCCAAACCGTGCTTCAACACGAGCTAATGCTTGATTTGAGATGGTCTTATAATTGGGGACTGCAATAGCGTAAGATAAAAAGAAGGCTAAAAAAAGAGCCAAGTACTGCATAAGAAAACCTTGTTATTGAAGTTTGCGCGTCATTACTGAGTATAGTTGAGTCTCGGAGAAAACAATAAAATATGGGCTATTTATAATGGACTGACATGTAAGAGTAAAGCGTCTGACGGTGGATTGCGATTTTTAATAAAATTTTTTAATGATTGGAGAGAGCCAGTGACGCTAAGGCTTAATAGTCGCTGATAGTGTCCGACAAAAAATTGGCAACTTATCAAACCAAAGGTCGCTCATGCGCAAGAAGCGTTGCACCAACTCTAGCCTCTTAAATAGTCCTTGCGTAAAGTGGTGTCTGCTCAGAAGGACTCTCAGTGGCGATAGATAGCCTCTAGATGGGCTTATTTAATCGGCGCGTTAACATAGGTAAAACTATACTTGAGCGATAAACTTTACCGATTAAATTCTGCAGCGGCAGCGTCTAACCAGAGCCAGATGTAATCGGCAAAACTGCGGCGAATAATTAACTCCCAAACATCTTCATGTTTGCGACAGATAATTGCCTGGGACTTCGACAGTGTCGTTGTCACAACCTTGCCGATAGGAAACTGACAAGCTGACACATCATAGGATGTCGACTTCATCAGTACGTCGCGCGCATGCGCACCACTTAACACCAGTAAGGTTTGACCACCCGATATATTGCAGACTGAATAGTGTCCGCTTAGGAATTTACGCAAGTTTAGCTCTAATTTGAAAGCCTGACCTCCTGCGCAAACAATGAGCCATTCATCTGGTGAAACCCAACGAATCGATAGATCATCACCATAAACACAGGTTAGTCTTGTGGGTAGCTCACAAGCCAATGCCTTTTTGACAGCTTGCTTAAAGTCTTCGTCGCCAGCATTACCTCGTAGCACCAGATAGCCTAACAACCCGTCTTCAGTCAATGCGATCTTTGTATTATTAGGCTTCTCAACACTAGCCAATGCATTCACATGCGCTAAGGGACTCAATGCTGTCGCGTAGATGTTTTCAAGGGGTAATTGATTCATAACAGCGGTCTTTGCAATAATGGCACTGTCGACAGCATCAGACATTTTGACGATCTCCTGCGGGATCTAAAAATACGGAGTTACAAATTTCCGCTTCAATAACAGAGCCATCCGCCTGTGGGTAAAACACACTTTCTCCCATACGATCTATACCACCTTTAATATATCCCATTGCAATACTGCACTGTAAGTTTTCACTCCAATAGCTCGAGGTAATATGTCCTAGCATTGTCATTGGTATTGCCTGCTTGGGATCACTTACTGCTTGAGATCCCTCGGGAATAACTTGCTGTGGGTCTTTTGTTCTCAAACCAACCAACTGTTTCCGATTTGGTCGCAGACAATCTTCGCGTGCCATGCCGCGCTTGCCAACAAAGCTAAACGGTTTATTGGCGCTAACGGCCCAACCCATGTTTAAATCGTAGGGGTGAACTGAGCCATCGGTATCTTGTCCTGCAATAATAAAACCTTTTTCGGCGCGTAAAATATGCATAGTCTCGGTACCGTAGGGAGTAATATTGAATTTTTCGCCCTGCGCTATTAGTTGCTGCCAAACAAATAAGCCGTAGTTTGCCTGCACATTTATCTCAAAAGAGAGCTCACCAGTAAATGAGATTCTAAAGACGCGTGCGGGGACACCGGCAACAGTTCCCTCATACCAATCCATAAACTTAAAGTTTTCATTCTCTAAATCAATGTCATTGGTGAGTTCAGCTAATAGTTGTCGACTGTTGGGGCCTGATATTGTTGCCGTCGACCAGTGATCGGTTACCGTTGTAAAGTACACGTCGAGATCGGACCACTCGGTTTGGTGATACAGCTCGAGCCATCCAAGCACTCGTGCTGCGCCACCCGTCGTCGTCGTCATTAAAAAATGATTTTCGCCAAGGCAGGAGGTCACACCGTCGTCGAACACCATTCCGTCTTCACCACACATTAAACCGTAACGACATCTACCGACGGCAAGTTTTGCCCAAGCATTGGTGTAAATACGAGCTAAAAACTCACGAGCGTCGCGACCTTGAATATCAATTTTCCCCAAGGTCGAGGCATCTAAGATACCGACACTTGCGCGCGTGGCCACACACTCGCGATTAAGTGTTTGCTGCATAGTCTCGCCGACTTTAGGAAAATACCAAGGGCGTTGCCACTGAGCGACATCTTCAAACTTTGCAGCGCGATCGACATGCCACTGGTGTATGGCGGTATAGCGTTTTGGATCAAATAGATCACCGCAGTGACGGCCGGCAATTGCACCAAAAGTTATCGGGGTATAGTTTGGACGAAAAATAGTGGTGCCAGTTTCTGGAATGGCCTTATTGAGTGCTTTGGCAGTAATCGCCATGCCATTAATATTGCCGAGTTTACCTTGATCCGTGCCAAAACCGAGGGCGGTATAACGCTTGACATGCTCGATAGATTCAAAGCCTTCGCGAGTCGCCATCTCTATGCCTGCAGCAGTCACATCATTTTGAAAATCGACAAACTGTTTGGGTGCACGACTAGTAACTTGCGTGTGAGGGATATGAAATAAGGCCATCGCCGGCGCCTCAAAAACATCGGCAACTGCATTGAAGCTGGGTGCAGGACAATCTTTGAGACCCATTTTCTGAGCAGCATTACAGGCAGCTTGATAACCCTCCTCTAAGCAATCTTTTAACGGATAATTACCGTTAATGGCACCGGCTGTAAGCTGTTGTTGTACCGTCTCACCGGGTACAAAGCCAATAGCCGGCTCACTCCAAACAGGCCTACTACCGGTGTGGCACGACAAATGTACTGCTGGACTCCAACCACCGGAGCTGGCGACGGTATCGCAACTAAAATGGCGTACTTTCCCTATAATTTTTTCGCCGTAGGCATCGAGTGCAGCGATACTGACACCACTGACGCGATGGCTGCCAGAAACATCAATCACCGCTGCTCCCATCATTATTTTGATCCCCAAATCGCGCGCCTGTTGTATGCGCGTACCCGTGGGGTCGGACCGAGTATCGACAATAGCAACTACTTGGCGACCAGTATTGAACCAATCAATTGCCGCTTGGTAAGCATAATCGTTAGTCGTCATTAAAACGAGGCTGTTACCAGGAACCACATCGTAACGCTTAATATAAGTTGACACCGCAGACGCTAGTAGCGACCCTGGTACATCATTATTACCAAAGACTAATGGTCGCTCGTGCGCGCCTGTTGCCAACAGTACCCATTGAGCGCGGATACGATGCATACGCTGACGCACTTGACCTGGTACCGCCTGGTCGGATACATGGTCGGTGCAACGCTCGTGTATCGTTAAAAAGTTATGATCGTGATAACCATTAACTGTTGCCCGTGGCAGGCAGACTACATTGGCCGCAGCATCTAATAGATCCACAACCTTAGCGACCCACAACTGGGGATTTTCCCCATCAATCAACTCGCTACTGTGGAGCAAAGAGCCACCAAATTCAGCTTGCTCATCGGCAATAATTACACGGGCGCCCGTGAGTGCAAGAGTCGCCGCCGCCGCCAGACCAGCGGGGCCTGCCCCGACAATTAATACATCGCAATGTCTGTGTATATGGTCGTAGACATCGGGGTCGGGTGCCAGTGGTGAGCGACCAAACCCAGCCGCTTTACGAATCACTTTTTCATAGGTCTTCCACATTGTTGGTGGATACATAAAAGTTTTGTAATAAAAACCCGGAGGCATAATCTCACCACCGACTTTACCTACATAACTCATTAAATCGAAACCTTCGCTGGGCCAGCCATTAGTTGCGCCACAAACCAGATCGTTAAATAGCTCTTGTTGGGTGGCGCGAACATTAGGTACTTGGGTGGCCTCAGTCGCACCCATTTGCAAAATTGCATTAGGCTCCTCAGCACCCGCCGCCACAATCCCACGCGGACGACTGTATTTAAAACTGCGGCCAATAATATCGACACCATTAGCTAGTAACGCCGATGCCACCGTATCACCCTCGTAGCCACCATAAATTTTGTTACCATAGGTAAACGATAGCGGCTTGTCGTAATTAATACGACTCGATTTATTACTGCAGTCGATGTCTGAACGTAGATGAAGACGATTTTTTTGTGTCATATTTGAAGCCATAACAGTTGAGGGCATAAAGTTATTAGTTACACAGTTAATATCAACGACTAAATACGGCCTGCTCACCGACCTTGTAGGTCTCTTTTATTTCGTAGGTCACGGTATCGCGCGTAATGTTAAAAAATTTGCGGCAACCAATGGCATGCACCCACTGTTCTTGATAGAGACCACGTGTATTTTTTCGCATATATAAATATTTTGCCCACTCGGCATCCGTTAGCGCTTCTGGATCAAGAGGCCGGTCATTGTGAGCTTGACCGACGACATGAAACTCTTCTTCTTCGCGATTTTCACCGCAGTGGGGACAGTAAATAGAAAACATGTTCTCTCTCTATTCGTTATATGTTTTATAAAATATGTAGGGGCATTTATCACTAATGCCTATAATATTTAAAAGACAAAATCGATGTGCTTAATTGCACAGCCGACGGTTGTTAGTCTATAGCGCTGATAACTTTTCAAACTGCTTGTTAACATGCCTATTAATGAGCAACGCCAGCGGCGCCATGCTCATCGATCAAAGCGCCGTTGTTAAAGCGGAACATTGAAAATGGCTCCGCAAGCGGATGCATGTCACCGCTGGCAAGCGATGCCGCAAAAATATCTCCCGAACCCGGAATGGCTTTAAAGCCCCCGGTACCCCAACCGCAATTAAAAAATAGGTTATCAACAGGCGTTTTAGAAATAATCGGACAGGCATCGGGGCAGGTGTCCACAATACCGCCCCATTGTCGGTTCATGCGCACGCGACTAAAAATAGGAAACATTTCAACAATTGCTTGAATAGTATGTTCTGTGGTCATGTAAGAGCCGCGCTGACCATAACCGTTATAACCATCGATTCCGGCACCGATCACCAAATCACCTTTATCGGACTGAGAAATATAACCATGTACATGATTGGACATGACCACGGTATCCAAAATTGGCTTAATAGGTTCTGACACCAATGCTTGCAGTGGATGAGATTCTAGAGGCAACTCGAAGCCAGCCATGCCTGCCAATACACTCGAGTGGCCCGCCACCACGCAGGCGACGCGATCAGCGTAGATATTACCGTGCTGCTTAGTCGATACACCCGTGGCCGTACCATCTTCAATAAGAAGGTCATCGACTTCACACTGTTGAATAAGATCAACGCCAAGACTGTCTGCTGCGCGCGCATAGCCCCAAGCGACAGCATCGTGACGCGCCACACCTGCACGAGCTTGCCAAGAGGCGCCCAAAATGGGGTAGCGAGTGTTGGCAGAACAATCCATAATAGGCACCAGTTTTTGCACCTGCTGGGTATCGAGGACTTCGCCATCAATGCCGTTGAGACGGTTAGCACTGACTCTACGTTGAATATCACGCATATCTTGTAGCGTGTGGCCAAGGTTGAGCACGCCGCGCTGTGAAAACATGACGTTATAGTTTAAATCTTGAGATAGACCCTCCCACAACTTCATCGCATGCTCATATAAATGTGCCGCCTCATCCCACAGGTAGTTAGAGCGAACAATAGTGGTGTTACGAGCCGTATTACCACCACCAAGATAGCCTTTTTCAAGCACGGCAACATTGGTCACGCCATAGCGTTTCGCTAAATAGTAAGCTGTTGCCAAGCCATGCCCACCACCGCCAACAATAATGACGTCATATTTTTTTTTAGGTGTGGGATTACGCCATACACGCTGCCAATTTTCGTGATGGCTCAGCGCATGTTTTATAAGACCGAAGCCGGAGTATTTTTGCATAAGGTATCTACCTTGAATTTCGTCTGTACATGCACTGCTGCAAATGTGTGCGCTATTAACAGAAGCAGCTTAATAATTATTGCGGTTGCGACTGAGCAAACTTATTTTTCTAGACCATTGATGATAGAGAATAGAGATAATCAATTATCACTGTTATCTGTCCGCGCCGACTAGTTGCTAATTTACGACACGCGTCAAAGATATAAAGTTGAGGAGACTGTCCGCGACATACACAAGCATGCCTTAAAACTTTAAACATTTAGAACTCAATAACCACAGGGCCTCTAGCGACACTGCAACAACTGAGGATATATCCTGCGGCTATATCCTCATCGGTAATGCCACCGTTATCCTCCATGTCGACCTCGCCTTTTAGCTTAAGCACCTTACAGGTCCCGCAAACACCCATACCACAGGCTCTAGGGATATTGAGATCTATTCTTGCCGCCGCTGCGAGGATAGTCTCGTCGGGCAGGCCGAGAATACTTTTACCTGACCTGCTAAAGGACACTTCAACCATATCTGCCGATGTCTGGGCCTTTAGCTCTTCGACGACTTTGGCGGCGCTCTCCTCGGCACTGGCGACAATACCCTTGGGAGTAGAGCCAAATAATTCGTCGTGATAGTGCCGCATATCAAAATTATTAGCTCTCAGAATATTTTTAACCGCATCCATGTAGGGCTCAGGTCCACAACAAAATATTTCACGATCCAAAAAGTCTGGTGCAATCATGCTTAATTTAGCTTCATCGAGAAAGCCTCGATAACCGTGCCAAGCCTCACCGCTTTCATAAGTCTGACAAATCAAATGTAGCGAGAAATTTTCAACCCGCGAGCACATATGCTCTAGCTCGCGCCGAAATATGATATCCTTGGGGGTCCTAGAGCTGTGAGAAAAAACCATATTGATATCGGCATTAGTGTCAAAATGCCAGCGAGCCATCGACATGACGGGCGTAATACCGACTCCACCGGAGAGGAAAAGCACTTTGTCAGACGGGTGATCGATGCAATTGAAATCTCCGACAGGGCCATGAACAGCCAGATCCGAACCGACAACGACGTTGTCGTGTAGCCAATTAGAGACCTTGCCGTAGGGAATTCGTTTGACAGTGATAGAGAAGCTGTAGGGCACTGAAGGGGAGCTAGAGATGGTGTAGGAGCGCATAATCTGCTCGGTTTCGATCTCTAGCTCCAACGTCACGAACTGCCCCGGCTTAAAGAAGAAGATAACCGGTTGGTCAGCCATAAAACAAAAAGTGCGTACATCCCATGTTTCTTCAATCACTTTGACACAGCGTACCTTGTGACGACCGTTGGACCATGTTTGCGTAGTGATGGGCGCGAAGGTTTCTAGGGAATGTTCATTGTTGTTTGATGATTGCATCAATTATAGCCTCTCATTTTAATCGCTCTTTTAATTACTAGTTGTCACGTTTTTTATAATTGGCTAGTCACATTAGCGTGCAGCTTTGAGACCGAAAGTAGAACATTACACTTTAGCTTATCAATTTTCAAACCCATTAAAGGCTTTAAAATACATTCTTTTCAGCAAAGCTTGCGAGGTCGAAAACAGATAGATTCGAGGTCGCTTTTAAGTAAGTTTGTGGGCGTCATTTAGTTAAAATGTTTGATAAATTGATTTTTATTGCCATTTAAATTTGAAGCTAGGGTTGCTCTATGAATGATTACAAAATGATAAATGTAGACTGCCTAACCAGTTCCGTGAGCAGAGAAAAAGTTCAGCAAATGCTGAGCACTCGAGATTCTCGCTACACTCTTGAACAAGCCCTTTATAACAACGAACAAGTTTTTCAAATGGACATGGATGAAGTTTTTAATAAAGAGTGGATATTTATTGGCATGAGCTGCGAGATACCCAATCGTGGCGATTACATCACTGCTGATGTTGGCCAAAATCCAGTACTGATCGTGCGCGATGCAGACGGCTCTATCAATGCGTTTCACAACAGCTGCCGTCATCGTGGATCGCGCCTTTGTTCAGCCGCCAAAGGCAAGGTCGCAAACCTTGTCTGCCCCTATCACCAATGGACATACGATTTAAAAGGCAATTTATTGTTTACGGGTACCGACGTCATCGATAATTTTGATAAAAATGAACACCGCCTTGGCAAGGCTCACTGCGCTGTCGGTGGTGGCTTTATTTTCGTCAGCTTGCATCAACAACAACCAGAAAAAATTCAAGATTTTATAGACTCTATGGACGAGTATATGGAGCCCTACGATATAGAAAACACCAAAATTGCAGCGGAATCAAGCACTCTCGAAAAAGCCAATTGGAAACTGGTAATGGAAAACAATCGCGAGTGTTATCACTGCGCAATAGGACACCCCGATCTGATCGGCTCACTTATTGAATACGACGATATTAACGACCCACGTGCGCCTCAATCTTTTTTAGATTACTACGCAGAAGAAGCTGCCGAATGGGATGCTAATCATATCCCCCACGAGCGCCGCGATCATACCTCGCGCAATCGCCTGGTGCGTATGCCACTTAAAAAAGGCACCGAGGCTATGACCGCAGACGGCACCCGCGCATGTGATAAATTAATGGGCAGGATCAAAAATCACCGAATGGGCTCACTGCGCATACTTCACTTGCCAAACTCGTGGAACCATATGCAAAGTGACCACTGTGTCGTGTTTCGAGTTTTGCCTATTTCTGCACAAGAGACATTAGTGACTACTAAATGGATTGTTCATAAAGATGCTGTTGAGGGCAAAGATTATGATATAGAAAAATTATGCCGAGTATGGCACTCGACAAATAATGAAGACAAAGGTTTTACCGAAGAGAGTCAACGGGGCATCAACTCTATCGGCTATCGTCCTGGCCCCTACGCACCTGCTTATGAATTTGCTGTGATTAATTTTGTAAATTGGTACGCGCAGACGATGTTGAAAAATATGGAAAGTTAACTTTTGAATAGGCTGGCGCTAAGATTTTACCGGCAGGTAAAACCTAGCGACCACCCGCTGCCGATAAAGTGCTAGTCACAAGCTACCTTTTAGCTCGCAGAAGAACCTTAATAAGTAGTCAAGACGCGCTGCATCCTTACCGCGTGCTAAACGGCACAACAGGTCTACACCCATAGCTATACCTATACCTTCACCTACACCACACTCGACTGCGATCGAGAAAATAAAAGCTGGTGCACCGCAACCAATATTACCTAAATTTGACAAATACCCAGCTCTTATAGACTTTCGTAGTGACGTGCGTGGGCTCGGTATTACTGGGGCATGGATACCCTCAAATGACTCAAGTATGGTCTTTGGTTGAACACCCAGCTGCGATCCCTTCAAACCAATTTTCAAGTCATTGTTAAGCGACGCCAGTTTCAGCCGCCACGGCTAAATGACTGTTTTAACTGGCCACAGAGTTATGCGACCACAACTCGATAATGGCAACTGTGGGCGTCATCGGTGTGCTTGAGCTCACGGACTTTTGCCATGTAATAAAAGTATCAAGACTTAGGCTTTATATTTTTTGGATCGTAGAGTGGCTGGCAACCCACCGCCTCCACTATAATCTGATAACGTTCGTTAAAATACTCCATGGCCAGTATTTTACCCACTGTTGCGTGCCCGTAGGGAAGGTAGCCGAGAATAAGGTTCTTACCCAGCGAGGGGCCGTATGAAGTACTTGTTGCGTAAGATCTGCGACCCAGTGAGTCGACAAGGACCGCACCAGTGGTTGGATCGACAAGTGGCCACTGACCGATGGGATAGCGAGCGATGCCCTTGGCATCGATGTTTTCCATCATGCTCATGGTACACATGTAGGCTGGTTGATGATCGAGCTCGCGTTGCTCTAAATAGGCCGCTTTGCCATTGAAGTCGGCAGCCTTTACTACAGGCCGCGATAAACCCGCCTCGTAGAGGTTATACTCACTGAGTAAATCGGCGTTTTGCAGACGCAAACTTTTCTCCAAACGACGACTATTGCCATAGGTTTCAGCGCCTACCGGTACCACGCCTTTATCAATGAGTATGTCCCAAAGAGTAATGCCATAACTAAAGGGTACATAGAGCTCCCAGCCCTGTTCACCAACATAAGAAATACGAAATGCCCAAATGGGAATGCCACTGACGCTAATTTCTTTGGTGGTAACATAGGGGAAATTTTCACAACTTAGCTCTTCGGGCTTGTCGACAATGGATTGCAAGGTCGCCCTTGCATCTGGACCCCAAAGTCCCAGTGCCGCGATGTGATCGGTGCGCTCCTCAATATAGACGCAATACCCTTTGTTATCAGCCATGCGCTTCATCCACACATAATCACGATGCCCGGTATCACCGCCACACATGACCCGAAAACGATCTTCTTGCATACGCACAATGGTTAAGTCGGAGCGCACACCGCCAAATTCGTCCAAAAAATGCGTGTAAACGCCTTTACCTAAGGCGGTGGTATCTCCGACCTTAGCCACACTTAGGTATTCCATTAGGGCCTCTGCATCGGGCCCAGACACATCAAAAATGGCAAAGTGGGATACGTTGATCATACCTACACTCTCGCTCATGGCCAGTTGCTCGGCATTGGCAACCCGCCAAAAATGACGATTATCCCACTCGTTCTCGCGAACGGGCACCTGGTCGGCATATTTCTCTAACAGATACTCGTTAGCGGCATAGGCTTGTGCCCGCTCCCAGCCTGCAGCTTCTAAAAAGTGCGCACCGAGTTCTTTTTCTCGCACCCAAAATGGACTGCGACGAATATTGCGGCCTCTGTCGTAGGGCTCGCGGGTGTGGACCGGCGGGTTATAAATTTTGAACGAGGATTCATAACAGCGCTCATAGGTATAGTTATCTGATTTTTGAATCGGATAGAAACGCGCAATATCGATGCCGGCAATATCAAATTCAGTTTTACCGTGAGTCATCAACTCGGCAAGAACCTTGCCCATACCCGGGCCATCTTTTACCCAGATTGCCTCACAGATCCAGAGACCACGAGTGTCTGGTGATTCTCCCACGAGTGAACCACCATCAGTAGTTACTGACAATAAACCATCAAAGGAATGTTTTTCATCAAAGCCAAGCTCCCCAAGAATGGGAGTAAGTTCCATCGCGCGCTCCAGCGGCCCCATGATTTGTTCAATATCGAGATCGAGCATCGAAGGTGATAGACGCGCATCGCGCTGCTCTAAAATATCTTTTGGCCTGATTAGGCGAGGATTATTTTCTTCGTAGTAACCCCATTCAATCTGCCCCCCTTCGGCGGTTTTTGGATCACCGGTATCACGCATGTAGGCGGAGTTACCTTGGTCGCGGAGCAGAGGAAAACCGATATCTTTACCCGTGCCTTCAAATTCATTATAGGGTCCAAAAAAGGTTAATGGGTGCCCGACGGGCATCATCGGTAATTTCTCGCCGGCCATCTCGGCCACTAACGGCCCCCAGATACCCGCACAAACCACCACATTTTCAGTCTCGATATAACCTTTTTCGGTTTGAACACCGCAAATACGACCATTTTGAACATCAATACCCGTCGCTCCAGTACTAGAGAAGGTTGTCAACTTGCCAGTGGCAACTGCATTCTCGATGAGGATACCGGTGACTGTTTGAGAACGCGGCGATACAAGGCCGGCATCGGGATCCCACAAAGCGCCTTGAATCATATCTTCTTCAAGTAACGGAAATTTTTCTTTAGCCTCGCGGGCACTAATCATACTAACGTTAGAGCCGAAGGCTTTACCCGAGCCAACTTTGCGCTTCAATTCTTCCATGCGTTCGTCGTCGCCGACACGAGCAACTTCAATACCGCCAATACGGGTGTAATTACCCATTTTTTCAAAAAACTTTCGGCTGTAAATAGTGGTGGAACAAGTCATCTGATCGTGCGAGGTCATGTAGCAGAAATCAGATGCATGAGCCGTTGAACCGATATCAGTTGGAATTGCAGCCTTATCGAGACCCACAATATCGTCCCAACCTAACTCGATTAAATGATGCACAACTGACGCGCCGACAATACCACCCTGACCGATGATGACAACTTTTGCTTTGTTTGGAAGTGCGGCCATGGGCTTAAATCTCCTGACAATTGTATTTTTAATAACGTTTGTTAATAGTGACCTATATTGTCTACTAATATGTAGCGTTGGCCTTGGAGCAGTGATGACTGCATTTAACGCTCATGTTTAAAAGCGATACTTAAGAGCCATGTCACTTGCATCAGTCTTCAGGTCGACGTACATCACTGCCTCTTTACATTTTTCACCTCGGCTTTTAAATTTAAAGCCAAGGCTATTTTTTTAAGTCTTGTGGCTTAAATTAATCCAAGATCTCGGTTAATGCAGAGGTTCTTAAAGTCTACTGTAGATACATCGACAGCCACCACCTTGCCCTGCTGCGACCGTTATATGTACCTTTACGACATAGTTATTCGTGAAACTCTGAACAACAAAGCGGTCGAAAAAAGTATTTGGCCACAGTCATATGATTGATATATTTTTTGTTTATCTCTCGTGGGAGCGTCTGAAGACGCGTTAAGACGACTTAAATTGTATCGGTAATTATTGCGCCTCAGTCGAAAACAAGGGCCGCCAAAGCAGTCGCTGCTCGGTAAAAGCCTGAGAGAATAAAGTCTTAAGAGAATAACCAGACACGCCGACAACTTATATAATATATAACGCAATAAACCCCTAAATAATTAAGGATTATTTTGATTGACAAAGTGACGTACACATTATCAAATGACTAATATCAAGAAGGTGTTCAATAAGGCAAAAAAAATTATTTAAATGTAAGTAATTATTATTTGAGTAGCTATGAAAACACACGATACGAATGATAAACCTCAAAAAATAGGCTTTCTATTAATTGATAATTTCACTTTAATTTCTTTTGCCTCGGCAATTGACCCCCTGCGCATGGCTAATCAGTTATCGAGCCAAGAGCTGTATCAGTGGCTCGTCATTAGTGAAAATGGACAATCCGTGAAATCCAGCGATGGTGTCGAGATTTCTGCTGATGTCAGCATCAGCAATGCTGTCGATCTAGATACGCTAATCGTTGTTGGCGGAGTCGATATCACCCGTAGCTATACCAAAGTTCAGCTTAGCTGGTTGAAACAATTAGATCGCAAAGGTGTCGCTCTCGGTGCAATATGTACCGGCGCATACGTATTGGCTGCGGCCGGCCTCTTAGATAATCGTGAATTTAGTGCGCACTGGGAATGCATACCATCTATTAAAGAAAATTTCCCGAAGGCAAATAATAATAATCACCTGTATTCTTTATCAAAAGACAGGCTCACCAGCTCCGGCGGCATTGTGCCACTAGATATGATGCTGGCACTGGTTCAGCGGCAGTACGGTAGTGAATTAGTCGCTGCAATTTCTGATATGTTTGTATGCGATCGTCTGCGTTCGGAGGCAGATTATCAACGAGTCCCTATGCGTCACGCCTTGGGCAATACTCAACCGAAATTAGTTGAACTAGTTTCGTTAATGGAAAATAATTTAGAAGAGCCTATTCACTTAGATGAGCTAGCTAATTATGTCAACATCTCTCGCCGACAACTCGAGAGGCTTTTTCAAAAATATTTAAACTGCACACCATCGCGTTATTACCTGAAACTACGATTAGCTCGCGCCAGACAGTTACTCAAACAAACCTCTCTCTCAATCATTGAAATTG
The DNA here is from genome assembly GCA_047638515.1 of Pseudohongiellaceae bacterium. Lineage (GTDB taxonomy): Bacteria > Pseudomonadota > Gammaproteobacteria > Pseudomonadales > Cellvibrionaceae > CANLBN01. Next base: position 1,874 of record JBLIME010000007.1, on the reverse strand, counting down.
CAACCGCCTGTGGATTTGTTTCAACTCCACATTTTAGTAAGTGTTACCGGTTTTATATGGGCATGCCACCTAGAAATGAACGCTTAAATTCACAGAAAATTTTTGGTGAAAAACAGCGAACTCTCTTAGTTGAAGAAGGCACAGAAAAGAAATCTCATCAAAAAATAATAGCTATAGAGAGACAAACGGGTCAACTAAGGCCGCACCCTTCACAGCATGAACCGAGTTATGGCAGTGTTGTTATTTTTAGATAGCTAGACAAAAAAAGTTAATCAAACCCATTTAAAAGAATTAAGTTGGTGATCTTGAGTGATAGCTTTAGACGAGTCATAGTTACTCAGCTTATCTAACCACTGAAAATCGTTGCTCGCTATACGCGTCTAGTTATTAGTCTAGCTTAGGTAGATTATTTGACAAAAAAATATACGTTACAGTAGCTTCGGTTGTTAGCACTTAAGTGTCTAACGCCTAATCGCTCCGATTAACCAGCGAGATATAGGCTTAGCGAAATAATTTTTATGATCTACTAATCATACGAGGAGTTTCATTATTGCGGTGGGCAGTGATCTAGCTGACTAGCGTATTAAAGTGACTGGCTACTTAATAATCATTGCTGCATTAACTCCATATTTTTAATAACTTTTTCAACGACCTTTTCAAACTTGATGTTTATCTTTACCACCTCAACAGTTGCATCGACACTAACCACTAAACCAATGGCGACAATAATATTGTTAATGCTAAAGATAGAATTAATACTGCCCGTCGAGAAGGCTACTAAATCTCGACGGTGGCCGTCAGAATTAATCCATTAATAGTCTAATCGGCATTAATATAAACTATTAATGTAAGCCATGCGTTCACATAAAATTGACCAAAACACTATAATTGAGCGTCTATTTTTGCGAGTGCTTTCATCGTAATACCATCTAGTTGATCAGCAGACGTATGCATATTGACGCAAATTTTTTCGCGCATTGGGCGTGCCCAAAATGAGTTAATATGTTTGACAACTCTCTCGACAGTTTCATCCTCCGAGACACCTAGACCGATATTTGCTGCAATTTGATTAGCCATTTTGATCAGATGACCTAATTCATTCGCACTCACGTTCATACCTCAACTGTCGTCTTATAAATATTATAGGTGCCTCGCTTAATTATTGCGCCTGAGCGTAAATTAACTGTCGGCCCTCTCGCACAAAACCAATTAAGTTCATACCCGCTTGCTCTGCGAGTTCTATTGCCATTGCGGTTGGAGCCGACGCCGCCACCAATGTACCAATACCTCTTACTGCTGTTTTGTAAACCATTTCATAGCTGGCACGGCTAGAAATTACAATAAAACCAGCGTTGTCCTCGTGGTTATTGCTGGCTCGCGAGCCCAATAATTTATCCAGTGCATTGTGGCGTCCAACATCTTCTCTCAACACAGTAATATTACCCTGCAAATCGGCAAACGCAGCCGCATGCACGGCGCCACACTTAGCCCGCAACGCCTGTTGGTCCTGCAACTGCTTTAGCGCTTTATCAACCACATAAAAACTGGGTAAGTGCCTACTCACGAGGTGCCTGTTGGGCGATTGCGTCTCGGCAAACCCTGTGATAAGAGGCTGAATCGAACCATCGCTGTCACTTATATCTCCACCAAGTGTCTCATCGCCACCGTCGAGTGGAAAATTTTGTGCTTGCTTAATCAGGCGCAAATCAGGCGCTACCGCCGCTAGCGACTCTAACCCACAGATGCCACAGCCGGTACGACCGCTTAAATGCCTGCGGCGGCGCTTTAGCGACATGAAAACAGCATTTGGAACCTCTATCTGACACTCAAAGCCTAATTCAGAAGGCACTATATCGACGCCGTAAAACTGGCTG
>JBLIME010000006.1:0-30754 GCA_047638515.1 Pseudohongiellaceae bacterium | reverse complement strand
ACCCTCAGTTTCAGGCAGGAGGTGAAAAGCGAGCATGGCACACACTGCACCATTTTTTTACCGAGCGAGGAAAAGATAAGGACAGGTAGGCATAGATTATGAACAGCTTTTAAATTAGTGGCTTGACCAAGTGTCGATGACAATGTTCTTGAGCGATTTTCACGTAGAAAAGCATTGAACCGTCTGTATTGAGTATTTTTTCTGTAAATTAGCGTTAAATTTTGAATTTTATCTTGAAATCTTGTATAAATGCTAACAAATGAGTCTTTAGACCAAGACATAGCGCTGAAAAAGGGTTATTGTAACCACGATTGCGAATAGATGACTAAATGAATTAGTTTCTACATTATATTCGAACCGGTGAATTCGGATATAGTTTTTATATTTCACCAATAATACGAGTAAAGAGCATGAGTAAAGGAACTGTTAAATGGTTTAACGCCGATAAAGGCTTCGGTTTTATTGCACCTGAAGATGGCAGCAAAGATTTGTTTGTACATCATTCAGAAATTCAAGCAGGCGGTGGTTACGCAACACTAAATGACGGTCAAGCTGTTGAGTTTGAAGTAGGCCAAGGCCAAAAAGGCCCCTGTGCAAATAAAGTTGTTGCTCTTTAAGTTGTAACACACAAAAATAAAAGCAGTGATTAGTAACGCTAATCACTGCTTTTAGCGTTTAAGACCGCAGAAGCTTTGACACTGCGCTGATAGCACCCCCTCCCAAGCTAAATCAACATCACTTGCATCTAGATTACTTGCATTTAGATTGGTTGACTGAAACTTTGTAAAGGTCTTAGGTACCCCCCATATAACCCTAATTTTGCTCAAACCACTAGTATTGCACGCTATTACCCAGTAAATCCCCTAAGTACAGTTGTATGCGCGCGACCGGATCGCTGTCAGACTTTTATTGCAACGGTTTTCAAATTGACACCGGCAATCAATTACTAAGCGAATCTCAACGCTAAGCACTCCAATTTCAAATAAAAGTCTGGTGCGAGACTCAGTTAATTCAAGTTTGTCTCAACTGAAGCTTGGTTCGCAACCGGAGGGGATCATAGGCTTTGTCTAAGTCCAGATGTCGGTGCTGGAGTTATTGCCGGCGATGTCTTTTTTACAGCGCAGCTCGTTTTAGCCGGCACACATCAAGTTCGCTCTTCAGCCAGTATCTTTTTATCTACAGGGTGTGGTTGGTGGGTTTATGCTTATTTCGACGGCGCCCTCATGTTTTCGTGAATCCGGATCAATACAGGTGCGACTTGAGCTGAGTAATAAGTGCCGAGTTTATCAGGGATTTTGCTGTTAAGCTTAATTAATGGTCTATAGGTAAAGCACGCCGCCAATTGCTTGAAATTGCTGTAAGGACAATCAACAACAAAGAGGATAAGTGTATCCTTGATGTCGATAAGTCTGAGCATATACAAAATGGATCCTTACCAGTGCATAGACTGCTAACTAACTTCGTTTGATTAAGGGTGAGCGCCAATGACTCCGGCCGTTAACGTCGCTAAAAAACTAAAAATAAAACATATTGTGCACGATTATAATCATGATGCTGCAGCTGAGTCTTATGGATTAGAAGCTGCAGAAAAGTTAAAAGTTGCGCCCGAGAGGGTGTTTAAAACCCTAGTCGTGCTTCTGGATAATAATGAGTTGATTGTCGGCATTGTTCCTGTGACCCAAAAATTAAGTGTAAAATTAATTGCAAAAGTATTGGGCGAAAAAAAGGCAGTGATGGCAGCTAAGCTTGTCGTTGAGCGCACAACAGGTTATGTTTTGGGTGGTGTTAGCCCGCTGGGACAAAAAACACGTTTGAGAACAGTTTTTGATGCATCGTCTATGCAGTTTGAGACGATCTTTGTGAGTGCAGGTCGTCGCGGCTTAGAAATAGAGCTGTCGCCCAGAGACTTAAAAGTGCTGACAAGTAGTGTGATAGCCGATATTGTTCTGTAACGACGACCGCTTGCATCTAGAGTTATGAAGATAATAAAAAAGGCGCTGATAATTGAGGCGCCTTTTTTATCGGTTAACGTTTATAAAAAACTTGCAAGAGTCAGATCAGATCAAAGCGATCTGCATCGATTACTTTATTCCAAGCGGCTATGAAGTCAGCGAGAAATTTTTCTTTTGAGTTATCCGATGCATAAACCTCAACAATAGCTCGCAAAATAGAGTTTGAACCAAATAGTAGGTCAACATCAGTGGCGATCCATTTAGCCGCTCCTGTTTTACGATCATCGCCTCGATAGGCATTGTCTCCAGTCTTGCTCCACTTGGTTCCCATGTCTAGAAGATTCACAAAGAAATCGTTCGTCAAGGTTGCAGGCTTATGTGTGAAGACACCACTAATCATGTTGTTGGTATTCGCGCCTAAGACGCGAAGACCACCGACAAGCACCGTCATCTCTGGTGCTGTTAAGTTAAGTAGCTGAGCGCGATCAACCAGTAAATCAGCTGCTTGAAAGCCCGTTTTACTAGAAATGTAGTTGCGGAAACCATCGGCAATCGGCTCGAGTACCGACATTGACTCCACATCAGTTTGCTCTTGAGTCGCATCGGTGCGACCCGGCGCAAAAGGCACTGTAATATCAGAGCCTGCAGCTTTTGCAGCGACCTCGATACCTGCAGCACCTGCAAGCACGATAACGTCGGCTAAAGACACTTTTGTGGTGTCAGAGGCTGCATTAAAGTCGCGGCGGACGTGTGTTAATGCGTCTAGCACTGTTGCCAATTGTGTTGGATTATTGACCTCCCAATCCTTTTGTGGGGCAAGCGCAATACGGGCACCGTTGGCGCCACCGCGCATATCACTTCCACGGAAAGACGCAGCCGATGACCAGGCGGTATTGACTAGCTGGCTAACAGATAAGCCTGTTGCAAGAATTTTGGCCTTAATGACAGCAACGTCAACATCGTCAACAAGGTCGTGATCAACAGCAGGTACCGGGTCTTGCCATAACTGCGCCTCGGCCGGCAGTAGTTTTCCTAAACCGCGGACATACGGACCCATGTCGCGATGAGTAAGTTTGTGCCAAGCACGTGCGAAGGCATCTGCAAACTCAGTAGGGTTTTGATGAAAACGACGAGAGATTTTCTCGTATGCTGGGTCCATTCTCATCGCCATATCAGCTGTTGTCATCATTGGTGCATGAGTCACTGATGGGTCGTGTGCATCGGGTACAGTGCTTTTGGCTGCTGGGTTTGTTGGCGTCCATTGGTGCGCACCGGCAGGACTTTTTGTTAGCTCCCACTCGTAGCCAAAAAGTACATCAAAATAGTTGTTATCCCATTGTGTTGGCGTGTGCGACCAAGCTCCTTCAATACCAGAGGTGATAGTGTCAACACCATGACCATCATTTTTCGAGTTGATCCACCCTAGACCTTGATCCTCTGTGCTAGCGCCCTCGGGTGCTGGACCTACATACTTGTCGGGGTCGTCAGCACCGTGGGCTTTGCCAAAGGTATGACCACCAGCCACCAAGGCCACGGTTTCTTCATCGTTCATTGCCATGCGCGCAAAGGTATCGCGCACATCGTGCGCAGATAATAATGGATCTGGATTGCCGTCGGGACCCTCGGGGTTAACGTAGATCAAGCCCATTTGCACAGCGGCAAGGTTGCCCTCTAATTTGCGATCTCCAGTGTAGCGCTCGTTCCCCATCGACTCGGTCTCCTTTCCCCAGTAAATATCTTCTTCTGGCTCCCAGATGTCTTCGCGGCCACCGGCAAAACCAAAGGTTTTAAAGCCCATTGATTCTAATGCAACATTACCGGTGAGCATCATTAAATCAGCCCATGAGAGTGCACTACCGTATTTTTGCTTAATAGGCCAAAGCAGACGACGGGCTTTGTCTAGGTTACCGTTATCGGGCCAGCTGTTAAGTGGAGCAAAACACTGATTGCCAGTAGCTGCGCCGCCTCGACCATCTCCCGTTCGGTAAGTGCCTGCGCTGTGCCAAGCCATCCGAATAAACAGGGGCCCATAGTGCCCGTAATCTGCCGGCCACCACGCCTGTGAATCCGTCATTAAAGCGCTTAAATCGCTCACTACAGCGTCGAGATCAAGCTTGTTAAATTCAGCTGCATAATTAAAGTCGTCATCCATTGGATTGGCTTTGTGAGTGTTCTGGTGAAGTACTTTGAGATTGACTTGGTTTGGCCACCAGTGTTCATTTTTAGAGGGCACTGATTTATGGCTGTGACCACCGCCCATTACTGGACATTTTCCGATATCGCTCATGAGATTTAGCTCCTGTTGAAAGGTTAAAATGACAAGATTTTTATTAGTAGCTGCTGTCGTCAACTACTATCACGACACATTATGGCGATTCAATTATCTCGTTGCGCTGTGCAGTTGATCGATAAATCTACACTATCACTCACCTTGGGCTTACTCTAATGATGGATACAGATAGACTCGATAGTAAAAAGCAATCAGGATTAAAAACCTAACAGTTTTTGGCTAAATTATTTGCGGTAGTGTTGCGTTTTGCTGATAGCACAGGGGCTTAGGGCACCGATGCGTGTTTAGGTGTCTCGATCGGTAACGGCAGTGGTGTAGATGTGGGCTTATTTGCTCTACAACAAATAATGCAGTTTTTATTAAATAGCTGTGTTGCATGGATGTGATTTAAGGCTAGACGACAGAGCATGCTTTAGGACCTGTTTCAGTGTTACACGGGTCTACATTCAGCGTTATCAATAGTTGAATGGATGCTTCAAGACCTAATATTTTTTAGGGCGAATAGTTTATCGAAATAAAGCAGCCTTTTGATAAACTAAATAGAGTAGACTGCGGTGATTATTTTTTTGTTTAAATTTCTTTTAGTTTCATTAAGCCAATACTCAATGTGCCAAAACTAATTGCTTCACTCAAGGCTCTTCATGAACACTCGCATTGCGGTTATTGTTTTACTACTAAGTTCTACTGGCTTTGGTTTGACCTGGCTGCCAATTAAGGCTCTGGGAGACGCAGGGCTCAACGGTCTTCATTTGGTGTTTATTATAACCGGATCAGTCTCAATCGTGCTTATGCCCTGGTTGATTAGCCAGCGCGCGCAGTGGCTTTCGATACTGCCCTACATGCTACTGGTGGCTTTATTTGGAGGAACTACCCTTTTGGCTTTTCAAGTAGCCATTCTTCATGGTGATGTTATTCGAGTCATGATTTTGTTTTATATGCTGCCTATTTGGAGTGTGTTGGGTGGCTGTCTACTGCTAGGTGAAGTTCTCGACAGACGCAGAGTAATCACTTTGATGCTCTGTATCGGTGGCGCCTTCTTAATTTTAGAAGTTTGGAGTGTCTCTTGGGCAGCTTTTGGTTGGATTGACGCTCTCGCTTTATTGTCGGGTCTTGCACTAGCGGCAACGTCTATTGTGTTTCGTTTTACGCTGGATGCGCCCTTTACCAGTAAGATTGGCTTTATGTTTGTGGGTGGGTTTTTGATAGTGAGCGCGGTCTTATTGTTGTATCCAACGGGTGCTGCAATTCCAAGTGCTACTGTGCTTGGCGGTGCACTTGCCTACAGCCTTGCCTGGATACTAGTGGTTAGCTTTGGCAGTATGTGGGGAGTGACTTGTCTGGGTGCCGGACGCAGCTCAGTACTCATCGTGGTCGAGCTGGTGGTTGCTATTTTATCGGTGTTAATCATCACCCAAGTAGGTCTCAAGCTATACGAGGCTGTCGGATGTGTCATGGTTGTGATGGCAGCTGTGTTGGAGGGTACCCGTGATGATGAAGTTGTCGCGTTTGCCTCGCCGCAATAATAATAAAGTCTGTTGGACATGCCTTGTAGCCTGTTCATAGAATCAAAATATCGTTACAATTGCGCCATTAAAAGTGTGTTAATCAAGGTTGCGGAAGTAGTTTGCAACCTTCGGCTTGAGCGACCTTTTTTCGCTTTCATCTCTCGTTTTGCTCAGCCAAGGAGCTGTTTTATATGTCACCTGATTCATCAATTAAAAAAGTGGTTCTAGCTTACTCTGGCGGTCTTGATACCTCGGTTATCGTTAAGTGGTTACAAGAGACCTATGAATGTGAAGTCGTCACTTTTACTGCCGACTTGGGTCAGGGTGAAGAGGTTGAGCCCGCTCGTGCGAAGGCCGAGGCACTTGGCGTTAAAGAGATTTATATCGATGATCTTCGCGAAGAATTTGTTCGTGATTATGTGTTCCCCATGTTTCGTGCGAACACCATTTACGAGGGTGAGTATTTGCTGGGTACCTCTATCGCCCGTCCACTCATTGCTAAACGCATGATCGAGATTGCCAATGAGACCGGTGCAGACGCTATTGCCCATGGTGCTACGGGCAAAGGTAATGATCAGGTGCGTTTTGAACTCGGCGCCTATGCCCTAAAGCCCGGGGTGAAAGTTATTGCTCCTTGGCGCGAGTGGGATTTAACTTCACGGGAGTCTTTGATGGCTTATTGCGAGCAGCACAATATTCCTGTTGATTACGCTGGTGGTAAGAAGAAATCACCTTATTCGATGGATGCTAATTTGTTACATATTTCCTTTGAGGGGGGTATTTTAGAAGATCCTTGGGCGGAAGCTGAAGACGATATGTGGCGTTGGAGCGTATCGCCAGAAGCGGCACCCGATGAGCCGCTGTATTTGGAACTGAGTTATGAAAAGGGTGATATTGTCGCTATTGATGGTGTTGTTATGTCACCTGCAACTGTTCTTGAGACCTTAAACAAAATAGGTGGCGAGCATGGCATCGGTCGCTTAGATATTGTCGAGAACCGTTATGTCGGTATGAAGTCTCGGGGTTGTTATGAAACACCCGGCGGTACGATTATGTTAAAAGCGCATCGCGCTATCGAGTCGTTGACTCTCGACCGTGAAGTTGCTCACCTGAAGGATGAGTTGATGCCTAAATATGCAAATTTGGTTTACAACGGTTATTGGTGGAGTCCAGAGCGCAAGATGCTACAAGTTGCCATCGATGATTCGCAACAGTCGGTCAATGGCGATGTGCGGCTTAAACTTTACAAGGGTTCTGTGAGTGCAGTTGGTCGTCGTTCAGTGGATAGTTTGTTTGATGAAAATATAGCGACCTTCGAAGACGATGCCGGCGCTTATAATCAACAGGATGCTGAGGGCTTTATTAAACTTAATGCACTACGTATGCGTATTGCCGCCAACAAAGGCCGCAAGCTTCTCTAAATTAATCCATATTCAACTAAACTAAAAGCGGTCACAAGTAGTATATTAACAAGCGTTGAAAATGATTAAGGACTTATCATAGATGAGTTATTGTCGGTTCAACGCCTGTTGGCATGCAAATATTTGATAAAATGACACACACTATTTAAAAAACCATCAACATATTTTGGGCAAGCTTTATTAACCTTTAATAAAGCTCTAGAAGCTCTTCGGCATTTTCAACTCTAATAATTATAAATAAAGATTAGCGAAGCTTATCGACTTACGGTTGATTGGCGTTGCGCTGTTTATTTATTAGCGCTGAAGGACAGTGGTCCTGAGGCATGTGGCACCAGACAAATTTTTAAGCATAAGTGTTAAAACACAGATTTAACAACGTATTAATATCACCAACAATATGCAGGAATAGAGTTATGAGTAGCCTCTCGACAGCGTCAGATTCAAAACTATTGGGCGACCAGTCTTACAACTATCAAGTTGTCAGACAATTCTCCATTATGGCTATTGTGTGGGGCGTTATAGGCATGGGTATCGGGCTTCTTCTTGCCTGCCAACTGGTGTGGCCTGTCCTAAATGATATTTTTCAGCCCTATACACATTTTGGTCGCCTGCGACCGCTGCATACTAATACGGTGATTTTTGCCTTTGGCGGTTGCGCCCTAATGGCTACTTCTTTGTATGTAGTGCAACGTACCTGTCAAACTAGCTTGTTTGGCGGACGACTTGTGCCATTTACCTTCTGGGGGTGGCAGACAGTATTATCGCTCGCAGTAATTACCTTGCCCATGGGGATGACGTCAACTAAAGAGTATGCCGAGCTTGAGTGGCCAATTGATATTCTATTGACAATAGTTTGGATCTCTTATGGAATCGTGTTTTTTGGCACAATCAGAAAACGTAAAACTCCACACATTTATGTTGCCAATTGGTTCTTTGGCGCCTTCATCATCACCGTAGGTATACTGCATGTTGTGAATAGTGCCGCAGTGCCAGTAACGCTGTTCAAATCATACTCTGCCTATTCAGGTGCAGCAGATGCGATGGTGCAATGGTGGTATGGTCACAATGCCGTAGGTTTTTTCTTAACCGCAGGTTTCTTAGGCATGATGTACTATTTCGTTCCTAAGCAAGCGGGTCGTCCAGTCTATTCATACCAGCTATCGATCGTACATTTTTGGGCACTAATCTCCATTTATATCTGGGCAGGCCCACATCACTTACATTATTCAGCACTGCCCGATTGGGCACAAAGCCTAGGCATGGTGATGTCACTGATTCTGCTAGCGCCGAGCTGGGGCGGCATGATCAACGGTATTATGACCTTGTCAGGTGCCTGGCACAAATTGCGTACCGACCCAACATTACGCTTCCTAGTGGTGTCGTTATCGTTCTACGGTATGTCAACTTTTGAGGGTCCAATGATGGCCATTAAAACTGTGAACGCGCTTTCACACAATACTGATTGGACAATTGGTCACGTGCACTCTGGTGCCCTTGGTTGGGTGGCAATGATTTCTTTCGGTGCCATCTACCACCTTATACCGGTGCTTTACGGCCGTCCTAAAATGTGGAGCATACCACTGATCAATACGCACTTTTGGCTGGCGACTGGCGGTACAGTCTTGTATATCGCTGCAATGTGGGTCAACGGTATTACACAGGGATTAATGCGCTTAGCTTTTAACGAAGACGGTACTCTGACCTACAGCTTTATAGAGTCTGTCGAGGCCAGTTACGGCGGCTACATTGTGCGCGCAATTGGTGGCGGCCTGTTTTTCCTTGGAATTTTAATAATGTCTTACAATATGTACAAAACGATAATCGAAGCTTCTGAGGAAGTGACAATTTTAGAAGAGCAACCCAATTTCGCAGCACAAGTTGCTTAAGGAGAACTGCAGTGAAGAACCATGACATTGTTGAGAAAAATATTGGTTTGATGTCTATATTGATCGTCGTAGCTATTAGTTTCGGCGGACTTGTACAGATAGTACCCCAGTTTTTTCTCAAAGAAACTACAGAGCCAATCGAAGGCTTGATGCCTTTGGCCGCCGTTGAATTAGAAGGCCGCGATCTCTATATTCGTGAAGGCTGCCATGTATGCCATACACAAATGGTGCGTCCACTAAGAGCCGAAGTCGAACGCTATGGTCATTACTCTGTCGCTGGCGAGTCTGTCTACGAGCATCCCTTTTTATGGGGATCTAAGCGCACGGGGCCAGACTTAGCCCGCGTTGGTAATCGCTACAGTGACGCATGGCAGAAAGCGCATCTATACAACCCACGCAATGTTGTCCCTAGATCTAATATGCCAGCTTTCCCTTGGTTATTCGACAGAACACTTGATGGCATCGATACGCCTAAAAAGATGGCGGCATTGCGCAGTGTCGGCGTTCCCTACACCGATGAAGATATCGCGGGTGCTACTAATGCCGTTGAGGGCACATTAGAGATCGACGCACTAGTCGCTTATTTGCAGCAGCTGGGCACGCTTCCCATTTTACAACAGAAGAGATAAAACAGTGGACATTAACGATGTGCGTGGATTTTCAACCGTGTTGATGATGGTGGCCTTCGCGGGAATTTCTTGGTGGGCGTTCTCGCCAAAGCGAAAAGACCGCTTCACTGATGATGCCAATCTACCTTTTGAAGACGAGCAAAAGCACCAGCAGTCGCAAGCAGATAGAAAAGGTGTTGCCAAGACCGGGTCTACGGATAAATAGGTAGGATGAAGTTATGGGTATATTTTGGAATGTCTGGATTATTGGCTTAACGTCAATCAATCTGATATTGGTGGTATGGGTACTTTTAGCTAATCGAAAAGTCGCGATTAGAGATGACGCGGATCCAGAGAACAGAACTACGGGCCACGTCTACGACGGCATTGAAGAATTTGATAATCCGCTGCCGAAGTGGTGGTTCATGTTATTCATCCTAACTATTGTGTTCGCTATTTTTTATCTGATGCTATACCCAGGACTTGGAAGCTATAAAGGCCTCCTAGGCTGGACAAGCGCTAATCAATTGAAAAATGAACAAACAATTGCATCCGCAAAACACCAAGAGACATACGGTGTTTACATGCAGACATCGGCAAGAGAACTCGTTGACGAACCCCGCGCAATGAAAATGGCCCAGCGTGTCTTCGCCAACAACTGCGCTGTCTGTCATGGTGCAGATGGCAGCGGTTATCTCGGCTTTCCAAATCTAACCGATAAAGATTGGATCTATGGCGGTTCACCCGAGAAGATTAAAGAGACATTGGTTTACGGTCGCCAAGCGGCAATGCCAGCGTGGCAAGCGGTAATTGGAACGAAAGGCATTGCCGACGTCACCGAGTATGTATTGAGTCTGAATTCGGCAGAACGCGAATATGATGTCGAGAAAGCGGCCTTAGGTGCAAAGCTTTACACACAAAATTGTTCGGCTTGTCACGGCGCAGAAGCCAAGGGCCAACATGCCTTAGGTGCACCTAATTTGACCGACGATATTTGGCTCTACGGCGGTTCAGCTGCCGGCATACGCCAGACCCTGCGCATGGGTCGCAACGGCAAAATGCCCGCACAAGCTGAGCGTCTGCGCGAAGAAAAAATACATTTGCTGACGGCTTATGTCTACAGTTTGTCGCTAGGGGATTAGTTGGCATCGCCATTTTACCGATGGCGATTAAAGCGTCGCCAACTGCTACAGTTTATTGGTGACCAGCAATACGCTGTCGTGGATATACACACACTAGCAGGAGCAACGCCTTTGTCTGTGAATCAGACTGGCCAATGGATGATCTGACTTGCTGGTGCAGATCAGGTAATGTGTGTTTAAAGTCTAAAGTAAATTTCTAATGAATACAGGTGCCGCTATTTGGCCGCACTTTTTAGAACAATTTTGATACCTGTTTGCGCCCGCAGTCGTCTTATTTGGCGATATCTATCTGAACTAGGTATAAACACAGCAGTTGCACATCACTTTCTTATATCATCTAAAGTTTAAGCTGCGTGTAATAGCGCGAAAAGTAATGTTCAGTAATTCACTATTTCGCTGCACTTCAAACCTTGAAATAATAATAAATTTTAAATAAGGGCTCGGATGTGAGGCTATTTTATCGTCAATCTCACGATAGGTTATATTTGGAGACTCATTAATTTATGAAAGATTCAGATCAAATTCCCACCGCAACAGACAGTGACTCATCATCTAGTTCCACAGACAATCCCATCAATTATATTAATCTATACGAATCTGAAGATAAGGTTTATGTGCGCAGAGTCAAAGGTTTTTACCAGCGTATCCGGCGCTATACCGGTATGCCTTTACTACTCGCATTCTTAGTGCTGCCTTGGCTGCAGATCGATGCACGGCCAGCCGTATTCTTTGATCTTCCCCAACGCCAATTTTATGTATTTTGGATGACTTTTGGCCCCCAAGACGGCATGCTGCTTGCGTGGTTACTGATTATTTCAGCTTTCGCCTTATTTACTGTCACAGCCTTGCTGGGACGTGTTTGGTGTGGTTTTACTTGTCCGCAAACGGTGTGGACGCTGATGTTTATCTGGGCCGAGCACCACTGTGAAGGCGATAGAAATAAACGCATAAAGTTAGATAATAGCCCCTGGAGTCGAGAGAAACTAGTGCGTAAAGGCAGCAAGTATCTAGCTTGGTTAGTTATTTCTTTTGTGACCGGCGCTACTTTCGTGGGTTATTTTTATCCTATTGGCGATATCTTTTTAGGTTTTTGGCCGATCGTTCTAGACAGTGGCTTAGTCGTACTTAAAGGTAATAGTACGGTGGTTTTTTGGACTTTATTTTTTACCGGCATGACATTTATGAACGCCGGTTTTTTACGCGAGCAAGTCTGTAAGTACATGTGTCCCTACGCACGTTTCCAATCGGTGATGTATGACAACAGCACGCTGGCTGTGCACTATGACACACAGCGCGGCGAAGCCCGCGGTCCACGTAAAAGTGATGATGATTACAAAGCTGATGGTTTGGGCGATTGCATCGATTGTTCATGGTGCGTACAAGTTTGCCCGGTCGATATTGACATCCGCGAGGGCATGCAATATGAGTGTATAAACTGTGGTTTGTGTGTCGATGCCTGTAACTCAGTGATGGATAAAATGGGATACGCAAAAGGTTTAATTCGATTTACTAGTGAAGATCAACTTCAAACTGGGACGCAACGTTATATTACTCCTAGAGTGATTGGCTATTTTGCGATGCTGTCAATCATGTCTGCGGTGTTCGTCTATACGGTGTCGAATAGAGAGCCCGTTATGGTTGATGTCAATCGTGATCGCGGCGCACGCCTCTACAATCTTCAAGGGAATAATGTTGAAAATGTCTATATGATTAAAGTGCATAACATGGATAGGCAGGCGCATGAGTTCGACCTAGAAGTTGAGGGCAACTACGCCTTTAAAATAAAACGCTATCGTGCTGTGCCCATAGAAAAGAATGAAATATATTCATTCCCAGTACGTATAGTAGTTGACAGGTCCATGTTACTCAGTGTCAAAACTCCGTTAACTTTTATCATCACGGCTAAGACTGACGACAAGGTCTTCGCCAAAGAGAAGAGTGTGTTTATCGGTCCAGAACTGAATGTAGAGTTAGACTAAGAGTTAAGTTAAGAGTTAAGCCACGTGTTGAGCTGACGCAAAAAAGTCTAATGTTACCCGTGGGCCGCGATATATGGGCATCCAGTGAGAGTGAACTAGACACTCGTTAGTGAATAAATAGATCAAAAAATCTAAACAAAACAGCGAATAAATCATGTTAGAAGAGCAAATAGATGAAGACCTTAAACCTTGGTATCGCCAATTTTGGGCATGGTTTATTTTATCCCCATTAATAACAGTTGTTGTCGTGTCGAGCATCACGGTTACTATAGCGGTAATCAACGCCGATGACCGCGTTGTCGATAATTATTACAAGGAAGGTCGCGCTATTAATATGCGCCTAGATCAAGATTTATTGGCAATTTCTTTGGGTATTACTGCGAGTCTACGATTTGACACCTTAAGTGGTGACTTAGTTTTGGTGTTAAACAGTAAGGCCAAAGCGCTACCCCAGTTTTTATTGTTAGAGCTGAGCCATCCGGCGTATTCAGAACGCGATCATAAGCTGTTATTAACGCGAACTGGAGGAAATCAATATAATACTGAGTTGTCGAACAAACTGTTAGATAGTCGTTGGTATTTGCGTCTTCTACCCATCGAAAGTCTGGAGGATTCCGACAGAGCTAATATTGTCGAGCAAACCAAAAGCTCGGTTAATCAGACCCTCGATAATACTCAGCAAGTTTGGCGGCTGCGTGGCGAGATTGATTTCGCTAAAACGCAAGAAGTCTTCCTGCAACCAGATGCCTGATTTTTAGATGGATTTATACTCACCTATCAAACCGCAAGCTAATCTTGGCGAGTCTCTATCGTCGCGTATTGACTGCTTCCACTGTGGGCTTCCGGTCTCACACCCCAACGAGTTTGTCTATAACATTGCTCAGCAACCACACAGCTTCTGTTGCTCTGGTTGCCAAGCTGTCGCTGCACTGATTCATCAGGGCGGCCTCGATCAATTTTATAAATATCGCTCTGAACTTAACAAAAAACCCGACGAGCGAGTCAATGATTATGCGATGTTCGATAATAATGAAGTTCAAGAGAGCTTTGTTGTTGCCAGTGAGGACGGCACCAGTACCGCTGATTTACTCTTAGATGGCATTACTTGCGCGGCCTGTGTGTGGCTGATCGAAAAATATCTACTGGCTTTCGATGGCGTTAAGCAAGTATCCGTCAATGTTGTTACGCACCAATGCACTCTGATTTGGGATGCCCGTTTACAGCCGCTCAGTTTATTGATGCGCGCTCTCGAAAAAATAGGTTACCGACCTCAGGCATTCACTCAAAAGCAGCAACAACTGCAACAGCAAAATCAGCAGCGTACCCTGTTGTTGAGACTAGGTTTAGCTGGTTTTGGTATGATGCAGGTGGGTATGGTCGCCATTGCTTTGTATGCGGGTGAATTCCAAGGTATAGAGTCTAATTTACAACAGCTGTTGCGTTGGCTAAGTTTGCTGGTCGCAACCCCCATTGTTTTGTTCAGTGCGCAGCCTTTTTGGATGGGTGCATGGCGCAGTTTAAAGCGTCGTTACTTAACAATGGACGTACCCGTTTCCCTGGCAATTATTCTAGCCTACTTCACTAGTTTCTGGGGTACTGTTACCGCCAGTGGCGAAGTTTATTTTGACTCCATTGCAATGTTCACCTTCTTTCTACTACTCGGGCGCTATCTAGAAATGCGCCTGCGCTATCAAAATCAGCAGCTAACTGGCATGGCAACACAGCTACTACCGATATCGGTCATCACTGTTGACGCCGATGCTAATGAAAGTCAGATTCCATTAGTTGAGCTTCAAATCGCACAACGAGTGCGTATTGGTAACGGAGATACAATTCCCTGTGACGGCCGCGTTATATCGGGACGAAGTGCGGTAGTCGAGTCACTGCTAACGGGCGAGGCTAAACCCGTATCAAAAATTGTCGGGGATGAAGTTATTGCGGGCACTATCAATACAGACGGCACGTTGATTATCGAGGCGACAGCTGTGGGTTTGCGAACGAGATTGTCGATGATCTCTCAATTAGTTCAGAAGGCGGAGCAGTCTAAACCCGCGGTACAACTGTTGGCTGATCGTGTAGCCAGTTATTTTGTAGCGGTAGTCTTGTTATCGGCAGCTACTGTGTTTATCTATTGGTGGAATATCGAGCCGGAGTCAGCGCTATGGGTGACCCTCTCGGTGTTAGTGGTAACCTGTCCCTGTGCCTTATCTTTAGCAACACCCACAGCGCTAACTGCGAGCGTAGCGATGATGCGAAGAATGGGTTTGCTGGTGTTGAAAAGTCATGTGATTCAAACATTAACGACAATTAACAAAGTTATATTTGATAAAACTGGCACTTTGACCCATGGCAAGCCGGTCATCATTGCAGTCAAGCTAGTGCAAGCGGATGCACTGACAGGGGTTGAACAGCGAAGTGACATACCGACCGTGGTCGTTGATGATGCTGAGATTTTATCGATAGCGGCGAGTTTAGAGCAAGGCTCTAGTCATCCATTAGCGCGTGCATTTGACAATGTTACGCATCGTTTTACGGTCACTCATCAAGATACTTTCACCGGTGAGGGTGTGTGTGGCGACATTAACGGGGACCACTATCGTTTAGGCAAGCCTAGCTTTTCAAAACTTAGCGATCTCAAGCTCGGTGACTCAATAGTTAAACATGGAGTAGTACTCGATACTCAATCAAACCTTGTGCAAAACACTAAGCTAGAAGATCAGCAGGTCCTAACACAGCCTTCAATGGCTGCGACTGACGAGGCAGGGCAGTGGTTGTTGCTCACAAAAAATGGTCGCGAACTTGCGTGGATTGGCTTGTCAGATCAACTCAGGGATTCGGCATTCAATGCAGTTGATCAACTAAAAGTCAAAGGCATTGAGTCCGAAATTTTAAGTGGCGATAATTATGAGTCAGTTAAATTAGTTGCCGATGAACTGAAGATCAATTTTAATGCCGCGCAAATGCCGGAAGATAAATTAAATTACGTCAAGCACCAACAAAAGAAATATCAGTTGATGATGGTGGGTGACGGTATTAACGATGTTCCAGTGATGGCCGGAGCCGATTTATCGATAGCAATGGACTCTGCTACGGATTTTGCACGAACGCATGCCGACAGTGTTCTGCTGCATAATGACTTAACACTTGTACCTAAAATGATCGCCCTTGCTGAAAAAACAAAGGTAATTATCAGGCAAAATATTACCTGGGCGATCACCTATAATTTATCGGCCTTGCCTTTAGCGGCACTGGGTTATCTCCCACCTTATTTAGCGGCTATTGGCATGTCAGTAAGTTCTCTCGTCGTATTGCTTAACGCATTACGGCTTTATAGACATAGCGATTAGGGTGTTTTATGAGTGTACTGTATTTGTTGATTCCTATCGGTTTAGTTATTTTAGTTTTATCGATTAAATTATTGTTCTGGGCGATTAACAACGGGCAATATGACGATCTTGATATGGAAGCCCACCGCATTCTATTTGATGACGATGCGGCACCGACATCTAAAACTCTCGACGCTACAGATCAACAATCCGACAACGAGGCATTGGCGTCCCCTGTCCCTTCAACAAAACTAGCACCGGCAAGTAATAAGTCTGAGCTAATCGATGAGAATAAAAGCGCCTCTCATCATAAATAAAGTTAGTTGGTTTTATGATGAGAGGTAATATATAAATGGAATATTTGGAATTTTTTACGGCTGTTAGTATCGGTTTATTGGGTGGCGCACACTGCATAGGCATGTGTGGCGGTGTAATAGGTGCACTGACGATGGCTGTCGATGCCCGCGATTCTAAGCGACGTCTAACATTAATTGTCGCTTATAATATGGGTAGAATCAGTAGTTATGTATTGATTGCCGTGTTATTTTTTTTGCTGGTAGATCAGCTCGAAAGTTATTTTGCCTTAAGTATCATGCGTAATATAGCGGGCTTATTGCTGATTGCAATGGGCTTGTATATCGCCAATTGGTGGCGCGGTTTGGTTTATCTCGAAAAGCTAGGAGCACATCTATGGCGATGGATCCAGCCACTCAGTAAAACACTAGTTCCCGTAAGAACGATTTGGCATGCGCTGCTGTTAGGCTTGCTCTGGGGCTGGCTACCCTGCGGACTTATTTACAGTGCTTTAGTCTACTCGGCTACCGCATCCAACGTTGGGCAAGCGGCACTGATTATGTTTGGTTTTGCTTTGGGTACGTTACCTACAGTGTTGCTCGGTAGTTTTATGGCAGAGCGTTTTATCAGCTTAATTAAGGCTAAAAATGTGCGCGTGGTGATGGCACTACTAATGATTATATTTGGCGTGTGGACAATAATAAACAATCACAATACTGGTAGCGATCATCAAGTTAGTAGTCGTTCAGATAAGAGCACAGTGCGTTCGATCAGCGCATCGGTTACAAGGCAAGTGCAAAATGTGGTATTAATTTATAGCGTTTAACTTTTCGATTTAAAGTCGCTAGTATTGATGCCGTATTTATTCAGTTTTTGATTGAAGGTTCGACGTTCTAGCGACAACTCATCTAGGACTTTGCCGACTTTGCCTTTGTGTTCGTGTAATTTA
Organism: Pseudohongiellaceae bacterium; assembly: GCA_047638515.1. Lineage (GTDB taxonomy): Bacteria > Pseudomonadota > Gammaproteobacteria > Pseudomonadales > Cellvibrionaceae > CANLBN01. Next base: position 13,402 of record JBLIME010000006.1, on the reverse strand, counting down.
AGTTTAATAACCGACGACTCATAGTTTTCCACAAGCTCTTTTAACGTTTTGCGGCCGTCACTTAAATTGACAATAGTCTCTTCACTTTCGAGTGCATAATCAATGTCCGAGCAATGTTTAATCGCGTAGCGTGTTGTCACATTAATTAATTCTCGTACATTTCCCGGCCAAGAATACGCCAGTAACTTCTCCAGGCTATAGGGCGTGATCGATCTGTAGTTGGTACCGAGTGTCTTACAGTTCTGTAGTGAAAAAACTTCAAAAAGATGAACGATATCTTCTTTGCGCTCTCTTAATGGCGGTATTTTTATTTCGGCGACCTGTAGGCGAAAGAATAAATCTTGTCGAAACTTTTCGTTGTTGCGCAAATCGTCTTTGGTTGCCGAGATAATCCGGCAGTTTATTCTGATTTCTTGGTTACTGCCAAGAGGTGTAATAACGTTGTCCGATAAGGCTCGCAATAGTTTAGCCTGGGTTGCCAACGACAGACTTTCTACCTCATCTAAAAATAAAGTGCCGTCCTTAGCAAACTCTAATTTACCTATCCGAGAGTTTTTTGCGTCAGTAAAAGCACCTTTTTTGTAACCAAATAATTCAGCTTCAGCGAGTTGTTCGGGTATTGCGGCACAATTTAGTGGAACAAAATTAGCTTCACTTCTGTTGCTGTAGTTGTGCAAGCACCGCGCTGCCATTTCTTTTCCCGACCCAGTTTCACCGTAAATCATTACTGGAATATCCATCGGCGCTAGATCAACGATGTCGCGTTTGAGTTGCTTCATGCCAGGACAGAAGCCAATTAGCTGATGTTCTATATTTCTATTGTCATCGAGCTTTTGTTGCATATTTAACAGTGATAGCGTGAGCATGCGTTTTTCTATGGCTCGATGCAGGCTGTCCATTAGCCGATCAATTTCAAAGGGCTTTTCTATAAAATCATAAATTCCGTGTTTAAGCGCATCGACAGCGATAGAAATATCGCCATACCCAGTCATTAAAATAACCGGGAGATCAGGATCAATATCGTGTATTTTTTTTGCAAATTCAAAGCCGTCGGCATCGGGCATCCGCAAGTCAGTGAGAATCACTACCGGTAGACCTAGACTAATCTTATGAATAATTTTTTTAGGAGAACTGAATGCCTCAACGCGCTTAAATTTTGTCAATAAAAGATCTACAGTGTTGATGCGTATATCTTCATCATCATCAACAATGATAATCTTTATATCACTTTTGTCTATTAAATCAGCCATACTTATAGTGCAACAATTATTGGTGTATTGATTAATGGGAAGAGGCTAAATCGAACATTTGCTTTAAGGGTAGACTAATAATAAATTGTGCACCCTGTTGTTTTACTTGGGTGTTTGTTGGTCGACTTTCATGTTGCTTGGGAACATCATCTAGAGTATTTTCTACGCGTATAGAACCGCCGTATTCTTGAATGATTTCGTAAGTAATCGCGAGCCCCAGTCCTAAGCCTTTACCTACTTCTTTGGTGGTAAAGTAGGGGCTGAACATCTTGTCCTTTATCTCGTGCTCGACGCCAGCGGCATTATCTTTGATGATTAACACAACCCAGTCGTTATCGCTGTATATAGTAATAGTGAGGGCAGGGTTTGGTATCTCTTCTAAAGCATCGATAGCATTTTGAATGATGTTGGATAAAACGAGATCAATTTTAAGAGGGTTAGCACTAATCAATAATTCGCTAATATCACTGTTAATCGTATAGTTAATATTTTTTTCAGTGAGGATATCTTTGAAAGTATTGAGGGTTTTATTAATAGTGTCCACAATATTAATCGTTGTGTATGAGTCCTTGTCTTGATAACTGAAAAATTTAAGCAGTTTTATTACATTGTGCATCTTATTGCTTAGCGGTGCGAGTCGAGCCGTGGACTCGTTGGCACCCGCCCAGTCGTTATTTTTAATTTTTGCATCTACCGCGGCAATAGAACTTTTCATTGCAGTCAAGGGTTGGCTAAGCTCATGCACAATCGTTGCCGCCATATTACCGAGTGCAAGGGTTTTGTTTTTTTGAATTAATTTTTTTTGTGCCACTTGCAGCTCGTGTGTGCGATTTTCGACTAGATTTTCTAGCTCGGAATTCATGCTAATTAATTCATTTTCAGCAACTTTTCGTCGAGTTATGTTCACTATGGTCATTAAATAGACTTCTTTATCCATCGTGCGTACTTTACTAATAGCGAACATCACCGGGATAGAATTTTTAGCTCGAGCAACTGTGGTGGTCTCATGATAAGCCGGTGAAGCGATGTCTTGAAGTAAAATATTATCAAAGTCTTTGCGGTCTATGTTGATTAGTTGGCTAATGAAGGTGTTCTCGACAGCTCTACTTGATTGGTGCACTTCATTTTCATATTCGAATAATAAATGTTTGGCGTGCTTATTTGTCGATAACAGCTCGCCCGACTTTGAAAAAAGGATAACTCCTATATGAATATTATCCATAATTGTCTGCTGCTCTTCGCGACGTTTTAATTCTAACAGTCTATTCTTTTCTTTAGATTCTAGAATATGCTTTTTGTTCTTTATATTAAGTTGTGCAAGAAATAATAAAATGAAGACAATAAGAAATACAATTAAAGCCGATCTAAAGATAGCATGGTGATCTACTAGGTAATAAAGTCGCCACTGCGTTTGTGGAATATCGAAATGGTTAACTAAATATAATTGCTTGTCAACGAGCCAAAATGTTTTGTCGTTGTCTTCAGATAAATTAAAATTAAGAAATTTTGAATACAGGCTCGAATGATCTTTGCCTGGGAACTGTTGTTGAATACTGATTTTTTCTAATGTGTTTTGGGGTAGGTCGCCAATGCTTCGATATCGCCATTGATCGATTGAACTTAAGATGACAATATTATTTTTGTCGGTAACGACAATGTTTTCAGTCGACTTCGACCACTTCTGCTCCCAGTGACTCAAGTTTAATTTAACAACAGCAACACCAATGACTATATGATCAAGAATGATGGGTGCAGAGATGAAAAATCCCGGTATCCCCGTTGTCGCTCCTTTTGCGTAATAAAATTGTCGAGTTTTATCAGTTAATGCCCGACTAAAATAAGGTCGAAAAGAATAGTTGTGGTGCAAGAAGCCACCTTTTTTCGTCTTGTGATTACTGGTTGCTTTTACCGTCCCGAGGCTATCCATTAAATAGACAACCTCGGCTCCAGAGCGTCTAGCGATAAAGTCTAACTTTTGACTCGCCGCTAGATAACTTGTGGCTGGATCTAATATCACTTGCCTAAGCGTTTCATCCTCAGCAAGAAGCGAAGGTAAGTACTCATACTGATTAATCGAGGCGACGAGAGATTGCTCATAAATCCGCGACGATCGATTGTTTACAGAGCTGGTGTAAAATAATTGAACAATATAAAAAATAATTCCACAGATTAATGCAATGAGTAAAATCAGCAGTATTTGTTTAGTATTGATGCGCATTTGGGGACCTATCTTCGATATCGAAGGATATTACCCTATCTTCGCTAAGTTGTAATCTTAGTCTCATAATTTGCCAGTATAAAATTATATCGACTCCTGTTATTTTCCAATCCCTTGCTACCTACTTTTAGTTGCAGTGGGTGCCACATACTTCTATCTTTTTGAGAGTTTAATTTCTGTTTTGACGCCTAAAAGGAGAAATTAAACTCTCATTTTTGGGGGTTTTTTTTGAGTTTTCTTTCGGGGTTGTTTAAGAGTAACGGTTCATAGAGGTCTAGCGTTGTTGGTATGGAATGTGCTAGTGCTATCAGGCTATGAAACATGGAGTCTACTTTGTTCATGCAACCAATCCTTACCGAATCTTAGTATTGGTATTCCTGGATTGATGCAGTGCTAGATTAAAGCCTGTGACTGTAGTATTTTGTGACGGCAGAAATAGTTATTGATTATAAAAATAATGTGGAGATAGTGGTATGTTAAAAAAAATGAATATGGCTTTACTAGCCAGTGCGGTAGTGCTGAGTTCTGCGGCGAGTGTCGCTGTTGCCGATGAGTGGAATGTTTCACTTTGGAGTAAGCGTCGCGCCTTTACTGAGAACGTAGAAAAATTAGCGGAGTTAGTTTCTGCTAAAACCAATGGTGAGTTCACTCTCAATATTTCTTATGGTGGCCTCTCTAAAAGCAAAGAAAACCTCGATGGTATCTCTATTGGTGCATTCGAAATGGCACAATTTTGCTCGTTTTATCATAAAGCAAAGAATCCTACGATTACGGTCACCGAGCTACCTTTTGCAAAAGACGTATCGCTTGCTAAGTTGTCAGAAATTTCTCGCGAAGTCTACAAGCATCCTATCGTTGTTAAAGATCTGGCCCGTTGGAATGCTACTCTACTCATGCCGACACCGCTTCCACAATATAACTTGATTGGTGTTGGCGATATGCCTACAAACCTATCAGACTTTGATGGCAAGCGTCTGCGTGGACCCGGTGGTATTGCTGAAGTAATGTCGCAGCTAGGCGCAGTTAAAACCGGCGTGCCGGCTAGTGAGGTTCGTCAAGCGTTAGATTCTGGCGTTATCGACACTGTTGCCTTTGCTCAGCATGCGCACTTGGCCTTCGGTTCTGTTCAAGCAGGTAAGTGGGCAACTAGCAACTTAAATTTAGGAACCGCAAATTGTCCTGTCGTTGTAAATACCGACGCACTCAATGGTCTCACCGAAGCCCACAGAGCTGCACTACTGAGCTCAGTCGATGAAGTGCTTGCATATTATGTGAGTAACTATGAAGGCAAGGTTGTTGATAAATATAATCAAGCTTTAGAAGACAAGGGCATTGAAATACTTACCTTTACGCCTGCACAAACGGCTGAGCTAGATAAGCTAGGTGCCAGCGTTCGCGCACAATGGATTGCTGACAACAGTGAAGATTTTGATGCGCAAGCACTTTATGACTTTACAGTAGCTCTTTTCAACAAGTAATTTTCAGTCAAGTCGTTAGCGTTCTATTCAATGGGGCGCTAACTTTTCAAATTACACTGGTCTCTAGTGTTATTTGAAAAGTTCACACATCGCATCAGTCTAGCCGCGGCAGTAACACTTTTCTTATCTGCACAATCGCTAGTTTTTTTACTACTAATCCGCAATTTTTCAGGTTTTGTGTTCATATCTCCAAAATAAAAATAAATACTTTATTGTAGATTAATTTCTCCATCATTTATTGAGGCTCACCATGTCTGGCTCGTCAACCATATTAGAAGATAATTCGTTATTAAGTAAGTTGGATCGCTACTATTTTAAATTTGAATCGTTGCTAAATCTTATCGGCGGTTTAGTTATTTTCATCATTGTACTGCTTGCTGTGGCTAATATTCTTGGGCGCAAGTTGCTGGGTATTCCTGTGAGTGGTTATATAGACTGGACTGAACAGTCTATGGTGTTCTTCGCCTTCTGCGGTATTGCCTATTGTCAGCGCTTAGGTGGACACATTCGAATGGATATTTTGGTGTCTAAGTTGAGACGGCGCGCTTTATGGTCTTTTGAGCTCGTCTCTACCTTTATCATGTTGACGATTACGGTTCTGTTAATTATAGGTTCTTATGATCACTTTCTACGAGCGTGGACATTTGGTGATAGCTCGTTAGATATCGATTTGCCAATATGGCCGGCAAAATTGGTTGTGCCAGTTATGTTGACGGTATTGGCTTTACGTTTTTGTATCAATATTTGGGGATATACTCGAGCAATTATTGAGGGCGGCGACACCGCTATCGCTGTCCCTTTAATTGAAGATGCAAGAACACAAGCCGAGAACGAGGCCAAAACCGTCTCTGGTGCCTCAGTTGACAACGAGGAGATTAAATAATGTTTGCCTCTCTTTATGCAAGTATGATGAGCGTAAGTCCCATTGATATGGGTTTGTGGATCTCTGGTTTTATGCTGGTGACTGTACTGATTGGTGTCCGTGTGGCCTTTGCGGCAGCAATAGCTGGTTTTCTGGGTTTACTGTGGTTTTTTACCGCTAAATTAGGTTTTGAGAAGGGTTTTTGGGTGGCGGTCAAAATGGCGGGTACGGTGCCGCACTCTAAAGTATCAACATCGGCCTTATCATTGATCCCGGTTTTTATTCTTATTGGTTTTCTTGCCTACCATGCCGGTTTAACTAAAGCGCTATTTGAAGCCGCCAAACGCTGGGTAGCGTGGTTGCCCGGCGGTATGGCACTCGCCACCGTTTTTTCAACTGCAGGTTTTGCTGCAGTATCCGGTGCCTCCGTTGCAACATCGGCGGTATTTGCACGAATTGCTATTCCTGAAATGCTTCGCATCGGCTACGACAAGCGTTTTGCCGCAGGAGTCGTGGCAGCCTCAGGTACATTAGCATCATTGATTCCGCCTTCGGCAATCTTGGTCATATATGCGATTATTGTAGAGCAGGATGTAGGTGCCCTATTGATGGCAGGCTTTTTGCCCGGTGCAGTTTCGGCCTTAATTTATGCCAGCTTGGTGATTGGTTTAGCCATCCGCAATCCAAAATTAGGTCCTCCGGTTGGAGGCTTTACTTGGACGGAGCGTCTTAGTGTTTTACCGGGTACCTTCCCAATATTTTTTGTAATTGGCATTATTATTTTTAGTGTTTACGGTGGTTGGGGTACGCCCACAGAGGCCGGTGCTCTTGGTGCCTTCGTTATTTTTTGCATCGCCGTATACAAAGGCATGAAGTGGAGCACTTTTCGCGATGCGCTGATGGAGGCAAGTAAGCTCACCGTGATGATTTTCTCAATTATCTGGGGTGTATTACTCTATGTGCGCTTTTTGGGCTTTGCCGATTTGCCCCATGCCTTTTCGGATTGGATCGCAGGCTTAGAGCAAAATCCGATGATGACATTAGTTTTTATATTGATGGGCTACGCAATATTAGGCATGTTTATGGATGCTATTGGTATGTTGTTATTGACACTACCGGTAGTCTTTCCCGCAGTAATCGCACTGAATGGCGGCCCCGATGTCACTGCCGTCGACTCGGCCTTCGGCGTGTCGGCCGTGGGGTGCGCCATATGGTTCGGTATCATTGTAGTTAAGATGGCAGAGTTTTGCTTAATCACCCCACCCATAGGCTTAAATTGTTTTGTGGTAGCGGGCGTGCGCCCAGAGTTATCGGTACAAGACGTATTTCGTGGTGTTACCCCGTTCTTCTTTGCCGATATGATCACTATTGGCGTGTTAATCGCCTTCCCAGGTATTGTCCTCTGGCTACCGGGTATCATCATGGGTATTGTTTAATACCCATGATGATGAATTGTGGGCTGCAATAATAATTATTCGAATTCTATCGTTACAGCGCACAAGTCGACGTTGTCTCCGTGTCAAATTACCCATCTAAATGTACAGCGGATGCCATTTGCAGCATAAGCTCATTCAATTTGAAAGCACAACCGCTGATGCCGTTTACGGTATAAGCTCATTTAGTTTGAAGGCACAACAGTTAACGCCATCCGCGTGTAGACCATTGAATTTGTATGCGTAGATATGGCCTCGACGTATAGTTATTGCCGAAGGTCGTTATAAAGCTACGAGTTTAGAATCACATTGAGTCAAGCTTCTCTCCGTCGCTATTGTGCTGTGCTGATTGGTTTACTGCCAGTTCCATTCTCGATAAAGCGCCTACTTCCGCTCCCGTGTACTTGTTGTTTTAATCACAAAGCGCTGTAGAGGCTTGAATGTGACGAACTTCACAACCGCGACATGTTGATTTCACACCATATGGTCAGCGTTTGAGTAAGCTACCAGTAGATTCGTACTCATTATTTTTTTAGGTCACGATATTATCTTTTAACACGCTTTTTTAAGCCTCTATTGAATTATCTTGTAATCGGTTACACTTTCTGGCTAGGTAACATGCGCTATAGTGGCTCAATATGCAGTGGAGTAAAGTTTTAGAGGCAGGTACATATTTTTTGTTGTTATTGTTATTGTTATTTTGAGTGAAAAGTATAACTAGAGGACTTTTTTCTAAAGCTTACAGAGATTTAACTGCAACTATATAAAAATAGTTAATGATAAAGATCTGCTGCTATCGACTAGTTTGCGATGCACTTTAGCTCCCAGTGACCATGCAAAATGATATTAAGGTAGTGAAAAGATGAATTCAGACCGCAATATAGCTGTTCATATTCAGAAGTACCTAGACTGCGAGGCTACAGGGGCTCTGTTTTTAAAATTAACTAATGGACAATTACTGCAGTTATTTTTCATCGATGGTCAAATTCAATCTATGAAATTTCATGGGGCAATGGGAATTGATGTACTTAGTATGCTCGATTCACACGACGTCATCAAATCTCAATTTCACCAAGGCGCTATTAGTCGAGTTGTTAACCAGCTACCAAAAACAGCTGATATTATCGATATAATTGAGCGTCGATCGGTTGACGAATTGTCTACCTTCGCGATGTCTTCGAGCATTAGTCCAAATCAAATAACTGCTATTGGACACAGGTTTATTGCTTTTGTAGGTCCGATTGGCGATATGATTTTTAAAGAGGAGCTTGAGCAAGCTAGCTCTAAAGCAGATCTAATTAATCGATTGTCGTTGCAACTGGATGAAAGTGAGCGTGCGCAGTTTGAACGCGAAGTCAATTAGCCTGTTTATTCCTTGAATCCATCATGAGTCTAATCGCTTCACGACTTAGCCTCAGTTATTTTTTGTGTCTCAAAGCCAGCGTTTAGCTGGCTTTCCGCCTCTTGTAGACTTACTTTTGGATAATGCGGTTCGAGTGCATGTATAAATTTTAATGTTTTAAAAGCATCAAACCAGTGTCGAATATGCCTTGCGCATGATGTTGAATCTTTTGTTTGTGAACGAATATGATCTAATAGACCGCTAATCTGAAGACTTTCTAAGGCTGTTTTTATCTCTGATGGCTGCCGTCCCAGCCATTTTTCGGGGGTGTCCTTGTCACAAAATAAATCTTCAAAGGAGAGTAAAAGTTTTTTTAGTCGCCAAAAAATCAGTGGGTTGTAGGTCGTCAACGTTGTTAAAGAGTCTGAGTTTTTAAGTATCTTCTCAATAGCCGGGCCTGTTCCAAAAGGCACTCTGTCAGACCTTCTTGCCCTAATTATTAACTTGTCGCCGGTTAGTTGTTTTATACCACCTATTTTGGCAAGTTTGTTGAGGCAGTAAAAGTCCTCACCTCCCGCGCGTTTGGTAAAACCACGCACTAAAACATAAGCTAAGGTATTAATTGCGATACAGCTACCAAGTGTGTGGTGGGCGTAGAGCGAGCCTGCGTAACGCAGGCCCTCAACGTAATAATGCAACGATCTTTCATAGAGCACAGTCGCTTGCGTGACAGCGTTATTTTCGCCAATATGGGTGTAGGCGTAAACAGCCGCACTTAGCTCTTTTAACGAGTTTGATGCGGTTTGATTAAAATAATCGTCGGGCAGTTGTGTGTCAGCATCAGAAGTGTGCAACCACGCTGTGCGTAATACTTTTTGATAGATGCAGTGGCATGCTAGGTCGCAGCCAATTTTTCTTGCAAGACCCACGCCTTTTTTTTTAGGAAGTTTGCGCCTTTCAGTAAAGTAATCCAAAGCGACGATGCTCGAGCACGACGGTAGATGATTCAGTGTGAGAAAAAAATTGTGCGGAGCAGTGGGTACTGAAGAGGTAAAATTTAAAGTGGCAAGCGTTGCCCAGAGCGCTTGGTTTTGTGTTGTGTTGGCATCGCTATCTGGTTGATTGACAACAAGAATAATGAGTGTGTTAGACCATACAGCACTATCTAATTTTGTTAGCAAAGACTCAATAAAAGTATGTGATTCATTATAGACGGGGATAGTTAAGCAGTGATTAAAACTGCGAGAATGAAGACTTTCAAGAATGTCTTCAGTTGAATCATCTAGTTTTTGTTCAGCATAGGTTGCAAGATATTTCTTGAGATGGCTGCTTAGATAATGATCGGTACTGTCCAGTAAATGCTTATCCTTCATTATTTGATTCTAGTGTAGCCTCGATAAAATTGACAAGCGAATCAATGTAGCGCCGCACGTAAGGGTAGGCTTTGTACTATGGAGGCTTCAATATCTAGCCATTCATTGAGGCGCGTCTCTACTTTTTTGGAATCGATATAGCGCTCGGCCAGTGTAATAAATAACAAGTGGTGCTTTGCTTCAGACTCGGCAATTAGTTGATAAAAACTGCTTAGTTCGGGCTCGGAGTGCGCCGCACCGATAAGCCCAAAGCGCTCACAGCCACGAGCTTCAATAATTGCACCAGTTAATAATCGATCCAAGAGGTACATTTCTGAATCACCTTTATTGATATGCTGGCGAATCTGATTCACGTAAGGATCTTTCTCATCATGACCCAGCTGTAAACCCCGGGCCTGCATCAGCTTAATAACCTCGCGAAAATGCGCTAATTCCTCTATTGATAAATCGATCATTTCACGCACTAGATCGGTTCGATCGGGGTAGTGAGACAGCATTGACAAAGCCATACCCGAGGCCTTTTTCTCGGCTTGTGCGTGATCGTTTAAAAACAAATCGAAGTTACTTAAAACAGTTTGTGTCCACCTCGGCGATGTTTCAATGCGGAGACGAAGTAGCTTAGGGTCAATTTTAGACATAGTGGTGATCTTAGATGCTCTTGCTAGTGGCGATGTTTGCAGTTGCAATACTACTGCATTTTGCAGTGGATGACGCCATTGTTGTGATATAAATGTTTTGCTGTGGGTTGTTTTTTATGGCAAATCGCAGCGGAGATAGCGCAGAGTTTATAGTTAATTTTAGGCGGAGGCGCCTCTAATGACCGTCCGATGAATACTACTAGCCGCGCAATAGTCGGCATTTTCAAACAGTATGTCAGCACTACTCTTGCTGTCGGAAATAACACTGAAAAGATGAGTGCCTGCCGAAACTAAGCCTCCCTGTAGGCAAAGGTTAGTAAAGGTTTTGGCAACTGTTTATAATAAGTTACACTGTATTTCACAGCATCTAGCATGAATCCAAATAACTGGTATTCGGACAACTTGAAATCATCCCCAGTGAAATCAACTATTCCAATCAATCGATGCGTTTTAATTTAATAAGGATGCTTTAATGATCATCTCTCCAAAGGTTCGTGGTTTTATTTGTATTAACTCTCATCCGCAAGGTTGTGCAGCGAATGTTCAAGAACAAATCGCATACATAAAATCTAATGCCACTAGTTTTTCAACCGCTAATGGTGTCCCTAAAAATGTACTAATTATTGGATCATCAACGGGTTATGGTTTGGCTTCACGTATTACTGCGGCTTTTGGCTATGGTGCCAACACCTTAGGTTTGTTTTTTGAAAAACCACCCACAGACCGTAAAACTGGCTCTGCGGGCTATTATAATTCGGCAGCCTTTGAAGAAGCAGCGCACGCTGCTGGCCTTTATGCAAAAAGTATTAACGGTGATGCGTTTTCTCACGTAGCGAAACAAAAAGCCATCGACGTTATAAAAGCGGATATGGGTAAAATTGATTTAGTCATTTATAGCCTTGCGTCACCACGCAGACAAGACCCCGATACAGGTGAAGTCTTCGCCTCGACGCTCAAGCCTATTGGCACAAGTTATACGGCAAAAAATCTAAATACGGATACTAAAGTCGTGGGTGAAGTCACCGTTGAACCCGCATCTGCAGAAGAAATAGCAACGACTGTAAAAGTAATGGGTGGTGAAGATTGGCAGCTGTGGATAGAGGCGCTAGCGCATGCGGACGTGCTAGCCGAGGGCGTTAAAACGGTTGCCTATACCTATCTCGGTGAAAAGTTAACTTGGCCAATCTATGGACATGCAACCATTGGCAAAGCCAAGGAAGATCTCGATCGGGCAGCCACGCAACTATGTGATCAATTAAGCCCAATAAGTGGCGAAGCTCATGTCTCAGTGTTAAAAGCGGTTGTCACGCAAGCCAGCTCAGCGATACCGGTAATGCCGCTCTATTTGGCAATTTTATTTAAAGTTATGCAGGCCGAGGGTACTCATGAAGGTTGTATAGAGCAACTTAAACGCTTGTTTGTGGAGTGTTTATACACGCACACGCCTAGGCTAGATGATGCCCACCGCCACCGTGTCGACGATCTCGAATTGCAGGCGACGACACAGCAAAAAGTCGAGGCGATTTGGCCCCAGGTGACCACTGAAAATTTAGATGAACTGTCGGACTTTGCGCTTTACCAGAAGGAATTTTTACGTTTATTTGGCTTTGGTGTCGCCGGTGTGGATTACACTGCCGAGACCAGCCCACTTGTCAGTGCTGATTTTTTGTCACTATAACCACGAGTGGGCCCTAGCTGTATTTATTAATGATGACGCGTCATAGCAAGAGTGTTTGCCCATTATGATTTACCGCACTTTAGGTAATACAGGTATTCAAGTTAGCCTAATCACCTTGGGAACCATGACCTACGGCGAGCAAAATAGTCAGAGTGACGCCTTCGAGCAGATGGACTATGCCTATGAGCAGGGCGTGAATTGTTTTGACGTAGCTGAAATGTATCCGATGCCTCCCAATGAAAGTAGTTATGGTGACTCTGAGGTAATGGTCGGAAATTGGCTCAAGAGTCGTGGTCTTCGCGATAAGGTAGTGGTCTCGACCAAGATCGCCGGTAATGGCCAGCTGCATTCGGGATTTAAATACATTCGCGGAGGCCCACGGTTGAGTGCTGAGCAGATTAGACGAGCGGTGGATGCTTCGCTCGTACGGCTACAAACCGATGTGATAGACCTCTATCAGCTGCATTGGCCCGAGCGCCGAACTAATTTTTTCGGTCAGCTAGGTTATGAGTATCCCGACGCTGGAGATGCAGCCTCTGAGGATGCCTACTCGCTAGAAGAGTCGATATCGGCAATGGCCGATCTAGTGACCGCCGGCAAGGTACGCTGCGTCGGTGTCTCTAATGAGTCGCCTTGGGGGCTGATGGAGGCCTGCCGTATTGCTGATAAATTCCAGCTACCGCGTATTGCCAGTATTCAAAATCCGTATAATCTACTGAACCGTACTTTCGAAATTGGTCTAGCGGAAATCTGTTACAGAGAGCGAATTAGCCTGTTAGCCTATTCGCCCTTAGCCTTTGGAGTACTGACGGGCAAGTATCGTCGAGGCGCGCGCCCAGCTAATGCTCGCTTGACCTTGTATACTCGGTTTTCACGCTACAATAATGACAATGCTCAAAGAGCAACCGACAGTTATTATGAGCTAGCTCAAGCTGTCGGTTTAAGCCTTACTGAATTATCAATGGCCTTTGTTAACCGACAACCTTTTGTGGCGATGAATATTATTGGTGCGACTACCATGGCTCAGTTGCGCGAAAATATTGCCACTGTAAACGTTAGCTTAAGTGCTGAGCTACTCGCCGAAATCGAGACTATCCACAAGCAAAATGCAAACCCAGCGCCTTAAAAAG
>JBLIME010000005.1:0-31223 GCA_047638515.1 Pseudohongiellaceae bacterium | reverse complement strand
AGGAAAATTCTAGGAAAAGCGAAAAGCAACCAGCAAATGCTAGATAAGGTGCACAACCAGCTTAAAAATTGAGCTCGGTTAGCTTTTTTTCTACCTCAGTACTTAAAGTTTCATGCTTTTTTTCATTTTTGCCGTCTTTTTACTTATCGAGTCTTCGTCCAGTGCTCTATTTTCCTGATGGAACCAATTGATAGGGTCTGGAGGTATATTGACGGCTTAATTGGTCCTACTTCAAAAATCGATATTCCATTATTCTATTTATAATATATTTCGTATAAAAGAATTAAATTGTCACTAAAATAATTACTGTAGAGGTAGATTATGAGCCGCGAATTAAGTCCTGAAGAAATTTCAAAAGTAATGACAGCTGACCGCAATCACGTTTGGCATCATCTAGCACAACACAAGAGCCTCGAGACTAACGATCCGCTAATGATTGTTCGTGGTGAAGGCATGCGCGTATGGGATGCGACCGGTAAAGAGCATTTAGATGCAGTGTCTGGCGCAGTGTGGACGGTCAACGTCGGCTATGGCCGCGAGCGTATCGCTAAAGCAGTTTACGACCAGCTCATAAAAATGAATTATTTCGCACAGTCAGTCGGTAATGTACCTGGTGCTTTATACGCTGAAATGCTGATCGATAAAATGCCGGGCTTAAGCCGCGTTTACTACTCGAATTCAGGTTCAGAGGCAAATGAGAAAGCCTATAAGATTGTGCGCCAGATTTCTCATAACAAGCATGGTGGCAAAAAACATAAGATTTTATATCGCGAGCGCGATTATCACGGCACCACCATTACCGCGCTTAGCTCGTCCGGTCAATTTGAGCGCAAAGCTCAGTATGGTCCATTTACACCTGGTTTTGTCGAGTTCCCTCACTGCTGTGAATATCGTTCACAATTTGGTGATGTCACCGACTATGGTGTGCTTGCAGCTAGAGAAATGGAGCGAGTTATTCTTGAAGAAGGTCCGGATACCGTTGGAGCAGTAGTCCTTGAGCCAATTACAGCGGGTGGAGGTGTTATTACGCCGCCCGAAGGCTATTGGGAAACCATTCAAGAAATATGTGATAAATACGAAATTTTATTACATATCGATGAGGTTGTTTGTGGTCTTGGTCGCACCGGCAAGTGGTTTGGTTACCAGCACTACGGTATTAAGCCGGATATGGTGACTATGGCTAAAGGTGTCGCATCGGGTTATGCCGCAATATCTTGTACGGTGACAACAGAGGCGGTTTTTGACGCTTTTAAAGAAGATCCTTCAGATCGTATGAGTTACTTCCGCGATATATCTACGTTCGGTGGTTGTACAGCAGGTCCTGTTGCCGCAATCGAGAACATGAAAATCATCGAAGAAGAAAACTTGCTTGAAAATGTCAATGTGGTTGGTGAATATCTTTCAGAGCGCATGCATGGTCTCAAAGATAAATATGACTTTATCGGTGATGTTCGCGGTAAAGGCTTCTTTGCCTGCTTTGAGTTGGTTAAAGACCGCATCACCAAAGAGCCCGTAGAGGAAGGCGTCACTATGGCTATTGCCGCTGACTGCATGAAGCAAGGCGTCATTATTGGTCGCACTAACCGTAGTTTTGAAAAGTTCAATAATACGATTCTTTTAAGCCCAGCATTAATCGCGACTAAAGAAGATATTGCTCAAATTATCGATGCAATCGATCTTGCTATGTCGAGAGTCGTTGTTTAAGGCGCTATAGCTCCGCCTATGCCGGTGTATTTGGATGCTAGTTGATCACATGATCAGTGGCATCAAAATATATCGGCATTTTTGTTGCTATAACTAAATGTGTCTGTGTTATTGAAAATAGTTATAAGCTGGGGTTTATATCGACAATTCTGCTGTATTTTTGTTATGATCAACCTTATAGACACGTTAATGAGTCAAAAATTATCATAAACGTACTTTTATAAAGTTCTTGTTGATAGTCTGTTAGCTTAATAAAATATAATAAGCGCTATGTCAGACACTTCTATGAATTAGAACTGAAAATATATCCCTCGATTGTTGTATTTAAGAGCTTTTGTTACTCTCAAACCGCAGTAAATAAGCACGAAATAGTTCCTCGTTATTAAAAGTAGCCAGTCAAATTGATTAGGTAAAGCCTTTTACTTTTAGGTGTAAAAAATATGAGTATAGTTAAAACGCAAGCCCCTCTCAACACAGTATCTCAAGTCCAAGCAGACATTATCGCCAAAGACCTGCCAGAATTTGAAGAGCATGCAAAGCAAGAGATCAAATTTACGACTTGTTATATGTGTGCATGCCGCTGTGGCATCAAGGTCACAGTAGAGGACAATAAAGTTCGCTATATTCAGGGTAATCCGAACCACCCTATTAACAAAGGTGTGCTCTGCGCTAAAGGCAACGCGGGCATTATGAAGCAATACTCTCCAGCCAAATTGAGTTCACCGTTGCTGCGCAAGCCCGGTACCGAGCGCGGTGCCGGCGAGTTTGAAGAGATTTCCTGGGATCGAGCACTGGATATGCTTGAAAAACGTCTTAAACGTATTCGCGAGACAGACCCTAAAAAATTAGCTTACTTTACCGGCCGTGATCAAATGCAGGCGCTCACTGGTATGTGGGCTAGTCAGTTTGGCACCATTAATTGGGCGGCACACGGTGGCTTTTGTTCAGTCAATATGGCGGCAGGTGGTCTCTATACCATGGGCCACGCATTTTGGGAGTTTGGCGACCCAGATTGGGAAAACACCAAATACTTTATGATGTGGGGTGTTGCCGAGGACCACAGCTCAAACCCACTTAAGTTAGGTCTTAAGCGTCTAAAAGAACGCGGCGCTAAATTTGTCTCCATTAATCCTGTGCGCACGGGTTATCAGGCTATTGCCGATGAGTGGGTCGCTATTCGTCCAGGTACCGACGGCATACTGGCGCTGTCAATGGTGCATGTTTTACTGAAGCATCAGCTAGTCGATGAGGAATTTCTAATTCGTTATACCAACTCGGCACAGTTAGTGGTGATGACGCCCGGCAAAGTAGGCGATGGTCTATTTTATCGAGGCGATAGCGAAGTGCCGCAAGTTTGGGATCAAGTCAAAGAAACTTTTGTTGACTCGAACCTACCCGATATTACACCAGCATTGTTTGGTGAATATACGGCACCCGACGGTACGCCTTTAAAAACTGCCATGTCGATTATGGTTGAGAAGTACGACGACGAACAGTATTCGCCCGAGCACGCTGCTAAAGAATGTGGTGTGGCGGCTGAAGATATCGAGCGTATGGCTTTAGAAATGGCTCATGTAGCTTTTAAAGAAAGTATTACCATCGATGTTGAATGGACCGATTGGGCGGGGCGCAAGCACGATAAGTTTATTGGCCGTCCAGTATCTATGCATGCGATGCGCGGTATTTCCGCGCACTCAAATGGCTTTCAAACGTGTCGTGCGATTCATTTGCTGCAAATACTTTTGGGTACGATTGATTGTCCTGGAGGCCACTTAGCGAAGCCGCCATTCCCTAAGCATATTCCACCAGGTATTAAACCTGCAAAAGAAATGGCGCCTAATACGCCATTAAAATCTCCACCTTTGGGCTTTCCTACCTGCCCAGAAGATCTGGCCATTCATGCAGATGGTAGCCCAATGCGTATCGACAAAGCTTACAGTTGGGATGCGCCTATTTCTTGCCATGGCTTAATGCATATGGTGATAAGCAATGCGGTTAAAGGCGACCCTTATAAGATCGACACACTCATGTTGTTTATGGCAAACATGGCTTGGAATTCAAGTATGAATACCGAGCAGACCATGGCGATGTTGGTCGATAAAGAAGACGATGGCGAATACAAAATCCCGTTTATTGTCTGCTCAGATGCCTTCAACTCAGAGATGGTTGCCTACTCTGATCTGGTGCTTCCGGATACGACCTATCTGGAGCGTTACGATACAATCTCTATGCTCGATCGGCCGATTTCGGAACCACACGCCGCTTGCGACTCTGTGCGTATTCCGGTAATAAAAGCCGATCGCAATGTCATGTCTTGGCAAGAGGTGATGGTTGAGATGGCCGGTCGCTTGGAGTTTCCAGCTTTTGTTAAAGATGGCGAGCGCAAATACAAAGATTACAAAGACTTTATTATTAACTTTGAAAAAGAGCCCGGTATTGGTTTCTTAGCGGGCTATCGCGGTAAAGACGGTGAAAAGTCATTGCGTGGCGAGCCTAACCCTCGGCAGTGGGAAGCCTATGAAGAAAACGAAGGCTTTTTCGAGATGCAGTTCGACATGAACCAGCGCTATATGCGTCATGCTAATCTCGATTATCTGAAGCTTGCTAAAGAGGCGGCCTGGGTGGGTAATACTAATCAAATCGTTATCGAAGTTTACTCTGAAAAATTGCAGACCTTCCGCTTGGCGGGCCAAGGTTTATACGATGGACCAATGCCTACAGAGGAGCATCATAAAGAGCGCTTGGTGACATATTTTGATCCACTGCCCATTTATTACATGCCGCTAGAAGAGCAGCGTATTGATCGCGATGAATATCCTTATCACGCGGTTACTCAGCGCCCCATGTTTATGTACCACAGTTGGGACAGCCAAAATGCGTGGCTGCGCCAGATTATGTCGCAAAACTATCTGTTTATGAACCGTCTTGCGGCCGAGCGCGACGGTATTGAAGATCTTTCTTGGGTGTGGGTTGAATCTCATAACGGCAAAATTCGTTGTCAGATTAAGCTTATGGAAGGTACCAACGCGCAGACCGTTTGGACATGGAATGCCATTGCTAAACGCGGTGGTGCTTGGGGACTCGATAAAGATGTCAAAGAAAATACCGACAGTTTCTTGATGAACCATCTGATCTCCGAGTTGTTACCTGCGAAAGGTGACAAGATGGACGGCATAACTAACTCTGACCCTATTACGGGACAAGCTGCTTGGTATGATCTGCGCGTTAAAATAACGCCAGCAGCAGTGGGTGAAACCGGCAGCTGGCCAAACTTTAGTGCATTAAAGGCGCAGCCCAATGCCAAAAAATCGCCAAAAATGCTGAGTTATAGCAGCCATAAAAACGTTAATCTTAAGCGCTCGCTGTCAGATATTCTGACGCGTGGCGATAAATAGCACCGGATCGGAGAAATACTATGAAGCTAGGTCTTGTTATCGATCTGGATACTTGTGTGGGTTGCCACGCTTGCGCGACTGCCTGTAAACAGTGGAATACATCGGGCACTATTGGGCCCCTATCAGATAAAGATCCATACGCCCGCGAGCCTATTGGTTCGTGGTTAAATCGCATCCGCTCCTATGAAGTTGACGATTCACCCAATAGTAAAACGGTGCATATGCCAATGTCTTGCATGCATTGTGAGACTGCAGAGTGTGTGACGGTATGTCCTACTGGTGCGTCTTATAAGCGCGAGGAAGACGGTATTGTTTTAGTGGACCAAGATAAGTGCATGGGTTGTAATTTGTGCTCTTGGGCTTGTCCCTACGGTGCTCGTGAGCTCGATCCGGAACAAGGTGTGATGAAAAAATGTACGCTTTGCGTCGATCGTATTTACGATATGGAGCTACCCAAAGCTGAGCGTCAACCCGCTTGTGTTTTAACATGCCCCACACGTTCACGTGTTTTTGGTGACTTCGATGATCCCGATTCAGAAGTTAGCAAGCTAGTGCGCGAGCGCGGCGGCAATGCACTTATGCCCGAGCTTGGCTATAATCCAGTGAATAGTTACCTACCACCAAGGAACAAACCAGTACAAGAGCAAATTGATACGGCATCACTTAAAGGTACTGTCAAAGGTTGGGTTAATAAGATGATTGCACGTTAGTTTTTTATTTTTGGTTCTGTTTAACAGAGTGTAATAATCTTCTGTTAAACGTTGACTATCCACTATCTGTTATAGATGTCTATTAAAGATAATCTGTTGAGATAACGAGAGGACACACAATGCATCCGGCTTTTTCAGTTTTAATTTTTACAGTGATGTCAGGAGCAGGTTACGGTTTGGCCATACTTTTAATATTAGGCCATTTAACGGGCATTAGTCAGCTACAAGCGTCAAATGTCATCTTAATATCGGGGACTATAGCTCTAGTATTAATAACACTGGGTTTGATTTGTTCTATGGGACATTTGGCAAATCCGAAAAATGCATGGCGTGCTTTTAATCGCTTTAGAACTTCTTGGTTGTCGCGCGAGGGAGTCTTTGCGGTGTTATTTTATCCGCTTTTTCTTGCTTATCTGGCAATCGTTTGGACGCAAGGTACCGTTATCGATATCCCTGTGATCGCTGTGGGTGTGACTGCTGCTGTGATTGCGGCGTTGACGCTATTTTGCACCAGCATGATTTACGCAAGCTTAAAAACAATACGCCAGTGGAACTCATCACTAACACCAGTAAATTACATGTTGCTGGGTCTAATGTCAGGCTCTTTACTGCTCATAGCAATTCAATCTACATTAACGGGCACGACATCAAGTATCTTGTATCAATTAGCATCGGCGCTGCTAGTGTTGGGTGCTATCGCAAAGGTTATCTATCTATTTTGGATTGGTAAGCCCGCGGGGAGTACAATCAACACAGCAACAGGCTTTACCCAAGCGAGTGTTCGGCTATTTGACCAAGGGCATACGTCTAACGGTTTTTTGAATAATGAATTTGGCTACACAGTTGCTGCAAATAAAATTATCTGCCTGCGTGCGGCCATGTTGGTACTGGCTTTTTTAATTCCATTTTTACTATTGCTTAGTGGTTCACCAGACTTATCTATTTTAGCTACAGTGCTCACAATTGGCGGTTTGCTGATTGAACGGTGGCTATTTTTTGCCGAGGCGCGACACGTTGTACGTCTCTACCACGGTGACCAACGCACCTAAACTTCTCCTCATTAATTAATTAATTTAATAATGGCGATGAATAGGGTGGCTTACCTTGCTCATCGCCATTATGCGTTTACTTCAGCAACAAATTTACTTTTGATATTGGAAGATCATGGCACCCAGAAAATCTAAATTTAGAAAGTTTAACAGTCTTTCTTTCTTACGTTTTTTTCCTTTTCTCGTTTGGGCGAAAACGGTCACGGGTCAAAGTCTATACGCCGATTTACTCGCCGGCCTTACCGGCGCAGTGATCGTCTTGCCTCAGGGTATTGCCTATGCATTGATTGCAGGTCTGCCACCCGAATACGGTCTATATACCGCAATTATTACTCCCATTGTTGCCGGTCTTTTTGGCTCTTCCATTCATCTAATCTCAGGTCCAACTGCCGCTATTTCAATCGTAGTGATGAGTGTGACCAGTAATGTTGCGGCGCCGGGCAGCGCCGAATTTGTCTCTGTCGCGTTAACCATCACGTTACTTGCCGGCTTAATTCAGTTCGGTTTTGGTGTTGCACGCTTTGGTCTGTTAGTTAATTTTATATCTCACACTGTTGTGATTGGCTTTACCGCCGGAGCGGCAATTTTAATTGGTACAAGCCAATTAAAATATGTACTCAGTGTACCTATCGATCGAGGCAGTTCATTTATAAGTACCTGGAGCCAACTAGTTAACCACCTCCCCGACACCAATTTACTGGCGGTGGCGATCGCTGGCATCACGATTGTGGCAACACTGGTGATTAAAAAAATCAACAAAAAACTACCGAGCATGCTGTTGGGAATGATGATAGCCAGTGCTTTTGCTTGGATTATGAAGGGAGCCGATAGCGGCATTGCACTCGTCGGTGCCTTGCAGTCAAGTTTGCCAAGTTTTTCTGCACCTAGCTTTTCTCACGAACAGCTCAGTGTGGTGTTGCCGGGTGCCTTCGCAATTGCAGTATTGGGCTTAGTTGAGGCGGTTTCTATTGCGCGCGCAATAGGCATTCGCTCGGGTCAACGTATTGATGGGAATCAAGAATTTATCGGCCAGGGTCTGTCTAATGTTGTGGGCAGTTTTTTTTCTTGTTATGCAGGTTCTGGTTCTTTTACACGCTCCGGCGCTAATTATGATGCCGGTGCTCAATCGCCCCTGTCGGCTATTTTTGCAGCATTAATTTTAGTATTAATCTTATTACTGATTCCTCAAGTTACGGCTTATCTGCCGTTACCGGCGATGGGTGGTGCGATACTGTTAATTGCTTGGAATCTCATAGATGTCCCCCATATTCTTCAAATTATTAAAAGTCACAAAGAGGAGACAGCTGTTTTAGTGGTTACTTTCTTATCCACTTTATTTATTGAGCTAGAGTTTGCAATTTATGTGGGTGTCATTTTATCGTTAACGCTTTATTTGCGTCGCACCTCAAAACCTAAAGTATCAGAGGTTGCACCGATACCCTTCAATACGGGAACATATCTTCGCAGCGTTGCTTTATTTGATTTAAAAGAGTGCCCACAACTTAAAATTATTCGGATTGATGGCTCGGCTTTTTTTGGCGCAGTTGATTATATTCAATTACAAATTCGAAAAATTAGTGCTCGTCACAACTACCCCGCTTATATCTTACTGCATTGTAGCGGCATTAATTTTATTGATATTGCCGGCGCTGAAATGTTGTGTCAGGAGGCTTTGAAGTTGCAAAAACGGGGAGGGCGCTTAAGTTTTTGTGCGATGAATAATTCAGTTAAAAAAGAGCTAGAACATATGCATTACTTAGAAAAGCTCGGAGCCGGTAATTTTTATCTGACAACTGATGACGCTCTTAAAGAACTGGTGCCGATGCTCGATATCAATATTTGTGATAGCTGCGACAAACGTATTTTTCAACAGTGTCCAGAACAAAAACCGCTACAACCATCTGAGCAAAAAGAGATCGGAGGCGAACAGAATTTAGTTTTACAATAATAAAAACAAAGAAATATCATCGAGAGTATTTGTGTGAAATGTTACTCCAGGAATAAGATATGTCACTTAAACAGTTAATAGCCGCAATAATTTTTACTAAAATGGCCATTATTACTAGTCACTATGTGCCGACTATCGAAATTGCTTGGGTATGTGCCATTTTACTATTAACCATTTATTTGTTTGCTTTTGAGCTTGTGCCTGTCGATGTAGCAGCGATTACTATTATGGTGATCTTAGGCCTTACTAGCTTATTTGCACCTTTTATGGGTATTGCTCATGGTCTGGTACCGACCGAGGCACTCTTCAATGGCTTCTCGAGTAACGCAGTGGTGTCTATTATTGCCGTTATGATCATCGGTACAGGTTTAGACAAGACCGGTTTGATGGCTAAAGTCGCCAATTGGATATTGAAAGTAGGGGGTAAGACAGAAGGTAGAATCATCCCTATTATTTCGGGTACTGTTGCTTTTGTTTCATCATTTATGCAAAACGTTGGTGCTGCTGCCTTATTCTTGCCGGTTGTTAGCCGCATTTCTTCGCGTACGGGCCTGCCGCTCTCGCGTCTTCTAATGCCAATGGGGTTCTGTGCTATTTTAGGTGGCACCATGACCATGATCGGCTCCAGTCCCCTTATTCTATTAAACGATCTAATTTTAACGTCGAACCTAACACTCTCACCCGAGATGCAAATGAAAACCTGGTCTTTGTTTTCGGTAACGCCTATTGGTTTATTGTTGGTGTTGGTGGGAATTGTCTACTTTGTCGTCTTGGGCCGCTTGGTGTTGCCGACCACCAGTAAAAGTGAGAACGCAGATAGTGCTAAAACGACTATTGAGTATTTTCAAGTCACCTATGGTCTTGAATATGTTCTTATAGAAGCGCAGGTGCCCACGGGTAGTCCTCTAGTCGGCAAAACCCTAGAAGAGGTCGAGCATCTGAATAGCATCCGCGTTACCGCTGCCCAGTTCCCCAACGGCACTCGTCGAATTGGTGCGGGTGGTCTAGATCGCACAGTGGGCATAGAAGCCAACTCGATTCTCGCGGTGATGGGGGCTCCCAATGCATTGACTTTATTTGAGATCAACTATGGCTTAGATAAACGCCCTGATTTAGATACTTTTTCCGATAGTCTGTCCGCCGCAAAAGCGGGGATTGCCGAGATTGTTATCCCCCCGGGTTCTCAGCTAATTGGTAAATCGGCGCAAGATGTCCGCCTGCGCAATACCTATGGTTTTGCGATGATTGCTCTGCACCGTGCGGGTGAGACATCGCGTGAAGGCCAAGGTGTTCGCGATATTCCGTACCAAGCAGGTGACACCTTGGTTGGCCACACCAGCTGGGACACGCTTGAATTATTAGAGCGCGATCGTAATTTTATTGTAATGACGACGGGGTACCCAAAAAGTGAAAAGTTACGTCAGCACAAGGTGTCGTGGGCGTTAAGTTTTTTTGGTATTGCATTAGCGATGGTCTTGTTCACAGATATTCGCCTGTCTATCGCTCTTTTAACTGGAGCGATTGGAATGGTTTTATCCGGTGTACTCAGTATCGAAGAGGCTTACGCTGCCGTCAGTTGGAAAACAGTCTTCTTGTTGGCAAGCCTTATCCCATTGGGCATGGCCGTGGAGCTAACAGGCACAGCTGCGTGGATTGCGGATAAAACCTTGGGCGTGTTTGATGGTGTACCTATTTGGGGGCTGCAACTAGCCGTTGCAATTTTGGCGACATTTTTTACACTGGTGATGTCAAATGTTGGTGCAACGGTACTATTGGTACCGTTGGCGATAAATATTGCCGTTGGTGCCGGTGGAGACCCCGCTGTATTTGCATTAATTGTGGCACTAGCAACCTCGAATTCTTTTTTAATACCGACACATCAAGTTAATGCCTTAATTATGGGGCCTGCAGGTTACACGGTGGCTGATTTTATTAAAGCCGGTGGTATCATGACAGTATTATTTTTAATGGTATTAATTACCATGGTCAATGTCTTGTTTTAAGGTCTGATTCTTATCGTCTCTTGTGCCATTTTTCGTAGAGATCGCCCATTTTGTTATCTGCGTTACTGCCCACCTAATTCGCGGCGAATTTCCTATAAGAACAGAATGTAATTGATGTATAGTGAGATTATGTCTATTGATCAATTATTTCATCTAAATCCTAAGAGCGAACTTAGCCTACAAAAGCAAATTCGTGAGCAGGTTGTCAATGCAATCAATCGCAAACAAATTTCATTAGATAAGCCGTTACCCTCAAGTCGCAATTTATCTAAACAGCTCAATGTAGCTCGTAATACGGTTATTCTTGCCTATGACCATCTGCTCAATGATGGCTACCTTGTAGCGCGTGAGCGCAGTGGCTATTTTGTGAATCCGGATGTGCTCCAAGGGCAGGTCTGCGTTAATGCTACTCAAGGTCCAAACATTGCGACTGGTCTTTCAAAGAGCCTACCAAACTGGTCGAAGCGACTCGTCAAAAAACCCTCTGAACAAAAAAATATTAATAAGCCGCTCGATTGGAAAAAGTACGACTACCCTTTTATTTATGGGCAGTTAGACTCTAACTTATTTCCAATTAATAATTGGCGAGAATGCTGCCGTGATGCCTTTAGCGTTAGCTCCATTAAGGATTGGACGTCAGATCATTTTGACCATGACGATCCATTATTAATTGAACAAATACACAAACGCTTACTCCCACGTAGGGGTGTCTGGGTTGATCCCGAACAAATTTTGATCACCGTCGGCGCCCAACACGCGCTGTATTTATTGGCTAATCTATTATTGGGTAGTGGCAGTGTGATGGGTTTAGAAGATCCAGGCTACGTCGATATTCGCAATATTGCGGCACAGACTCCCGCAACTCTTAAAGCCTTAGCCGTTGGTGACGATGGATTAGAGATTACCGACGAGCTCGATGGGTGTGATTGTATTTACGTGACGCCAAGTCATCAATCCCCAACAACTGTGACTATGCCGCTTGAGAGCCGTTATAAGCTTCTGCAAAAAGCTGCGGATGCCGATATAATTCTGATTGAAGATGATTATGAAAGCGAAATTAATTACGACCATAATCCTTTACCGGCCTTAAAAAGCCTCGATAATAATGATCGCGTGATATATTTGAGTAGTCTATCTAAAACGCTATCGCCGGGTCTACGCATGGGCTATATGGTTGGTCCTGTTGAACTCATTCGCGAGCTGCGCGCATTGCGGCGCTTGATGCTTAGGCACCCAGCTTCCAACAACCAGCGCTCGGTAGCTTTGTTTTTAGCCCGTGGTTATCACGATACCTTAGTGCGCAACATTGTGCATGTGTATCGCGAGCGCTGCCGCTTGGTAAAAGAGGTGCTTGATAAATATCTACCCGATTCGGCACAACCTCCTACCTATGGGGGCTCCTCTTACTGGGTGAGAGGCCCAGCATATCTAGATAGCCGCCTATTGAAAGATTTAGCAGCAGACGCAGGTATTTTAATTGAGCCCGGAGATATTCATTTTTTATCAGATAACCCACCGTTAAACTTTTTTCGTTTAGGATTCTCTGCCATTGCAGAGAATAAAATAGAAGAAGGCATCAAAAAATTGGCCGACATTATTCACAGCATGGCCCCGACAAATGCTTAATTTATCAAAGTTGATTGCCAAATGAAAACCATCATCTGCCTCAACGGTGAGAAAAAAAATACAGTCACTCCCTCTAAAATAGTCTGCATTGGTCGTAATTATGTAGCGCACGCCAAAGAGCTAGGTAATACCGTACCGACTAGCCAGATTATTTTTTTGAAGCCTAATTCTGCAATTAGCACAGTGCTGACTAGCTCGTCTCAAAGTTTTAAGGTCCATACAGCAAGCAATTCCTCAGATAACTCAAGAGTCAGCGCAGCTAACACCTTAGTTAATGGCTCCGAGTCGTTTTTTGACTCCAGCGACACTAGTGATATTGAATTGCATCACTATGAATCCGAATTATGTTTTCTTGTCCAAAATAGTATGATTTCTGCAGTTGCTTTTGGACTCGATTTAACGCGAAGAGACACACAAAAAAAACTCAAAGAAAAAGGTCTGCCGTGGGAGCGTGCCAAGGTATTCGATGGCGCTGCTGTTTTTAGTCATTTTGTACCTATTGAACCCTCTGATATTAGCAATCTTTCACTAAGTTTGAGTATCAATAATCGCATGGTACAACAAGGCGATGTGTCTATGATGTTGTTTAAACCAACAGATATAATCAACGAAATTTTATCTTTTGTAAGTTTAGAGGATGGCGATATTATAATGACGGGAACACCCGCAGGTGTCGGCATTATTAATAAAGGCGATGAGTTTAACGGCAGTGTTCAGCTTAACGATAAACTCTTGATCGAACATCAGTGGATAGCTATTTAAAAAAGTTGATTGTTGCTAAAATTAATCTCGAGCGATGTTAGATTTCTAACTATTGGTTCGAGGGATGTCCATTGCTTTGCCAAATACTCATTCTCGCTGTCATAATTATATTAACGATGCTGTTGTTACTCTCGCCCCGTCATTTCATAGGATGTAGAAGTCGTCCTTAAAGATAGCATAGTCTTTACTTGTGGCTTCGGATTATGTTGGACGCCACTAGCTATCAATAAATTGACGCGTATATTAAATCTTATGTACCTACTCAAGGGATTATTTCTAAGCGCGAACTTATTATATGGTGTCGTAAAACGGTCATAATTATTCGTTATTATCTCTTATATAATCAATTAATTGAGAAGAAATAAAACAAATGGAAAATTACTTAGAAGAAATTAATGAGTTAGTGCAAGCAGCAGCTGACGTAAATGATACCGATGAGTGGACCGAAGAAGGGGAGGATGAGTGGGGCGATGATTTCTCAGAGCTGTAAATAACAAGGTTTATATAATTAATATTCATTACCTAGTCGAATCACATTAAATCAATAGATTATATTACAACCGTTTCTTTAACTAATTACGCTTAACACATTTTTACACCAAAGCAGCTACGCTATGCATCAACGTATAGCGGGATCAAACTTTATATCTACGAGAAATATAAAAACTATTTATCAAATCGGACAATTAAAATTTCTTGACGTCGTAGGAATAGGTTGCAGCTTGCTAAAAATGAAAATCGCTGTTGCTCGCTCATTTCAGATGTCCACAGAATGTATAAAAAAGTCGGCAAAGTGACGTAGGTGAACAAAATGCAAACAGAACATGAACTGAGAGTTGATTTAGCCGCAGCTTTTCGACTTATCTACGAAATGGATATGCATGAGTCGGTCGCGAATCATCTTAGCGCTGCGGTATCGACAGACGGTAAGTGTTTTCTTATGAATCGTCGGTGGATGCATTTTAGCAATGTGACTGCCAGTAATCTGCAGCTGCTCGACAGTGAGGACGACAGCGTTATGCAGACCGATCAAGCCCCAGATATTTCTGCATGGAGTATTCATGGCAGTATGCACGGATTACTATTACAGGCCCGCGTCATTCTGCACGTTCATCCCCCTTATGCGACGGCACTGTCGACATTGAAAGATCCCCGTATACTTCCGATCGATAATAACACTGCACGTTTTTACGAGCGCATTGCTTATGACTCTAATTTTTCAGGAATAGCCTCTAGTGATCGAGAAGGTATCCGGATAACAAATAGCTTCGCCGGTAAAAAAGCCTTGATGATGGGTAATCATGGAGTTACCGTCATCGGAGACACGGTTGCCGATACATTCGAGGATCTTTATTATCTGGAAAAAGCTTGTAAGACCATGGTGCTAGCTTATTCAACGGGGCAGTCACTGAATGTCTTACCCCATAAGTTGGCGCAAGAAACAGCGGAGAGTTGGGATAACTTTCACGGACAGTCGCACGCTCACTTTGAACAGTTAAAAGAAATGCTCAACAAAAAAGGCAGTTCTTATCGGCAGTGACGTCTAACTATGATCTTACTCTAGGCTAATCGGTAGGCTTGCTAATTATTACTGGGTATCAAACGTTGCGATTAGATGAGTCTACGTGTGTTCAGCAATATTTCCTTGCGCTCGACCAACCAGTGAGCGTAGCTCCCAACGATACGCACCCCAATGAAAACAGAGAATCTATTTCTTTAATTGCTAATAACAACCTAACTGTAATGATAGCGAAGATTCTAACTTTCTGAATGTAGATATAGACTTGAAAAATACAATGGTCTTGATTGAACCTATGCTGTCCGCAAGCGAATGAGCCAAGTTTAGAGCAGTTTTCTGACTTATTTGCGATCCACTTAAGCGCTTGTAAGCAGCGATGATATCAATCGCAGGTTTAATTCAGAATGCAATATTGCTAGTCTGTGTGTGAGCTAAAGCGGCAATTAATGTTGAGTGGATGTTCCTGCAGCTATTGATAGATATTTTGATAGCCGCTTGCGCACAATCTCTTTTAGCTAGAACGCGAGCCTGGGGTAGCTCCGTTGATGAAATATTCTCTACCCAAAACAAGTACGAGAGAGAAAGCCATGAAGTCACTTGGTCTGGCAGTCCCTTGGTTTATCGATCTCTTGATTTAGCAGCTGCTGGTCACATTTTTGTGCTTACACCCCGATAAAAAGATTATAGGCTACTTAGTAAATAATTCGCTTTACCAGCCTCTCGTTGCCTCTACTCACTCGATTCTTTTTCATAGAGACAATCGATACGCACTAAAATTGTTTATTACTGGGGGGCTGCAGGAGTCAATTTATTTACGAGGCAAGCGTGGCAGAAAATAGGGTGTATTAGCGCGATAACGTTGAAAGCGTTTACCATAACGCTCGGCGAAGCGTCGCTCTTTCAGTACCGGTGCAAGTAGACAATAGACGGTATAGGCTATGGCTAGTAATAGTTGGTCAGGTGTCCACACAGGTACTAGCCATAGCGTTAGGGCAAATGCGGCATAAATTGGTTGGCGTATCAGACGAAACATCCCCTGTGTTGGCATGTCGGGAAATATTGGGCGAATCCGTCCCAGCAACGACATCCAGCCAAGCGCACCAGACTGAACTTCAGCTCCTGCATCGAAGCTCGCTTTTGTTAACAGCAGCCAACTTGCTGCATAGGCAGTTGTGATGATCCAAAAACTAGCTCCCTCAGCTCGCCACCACACGATACCCGAGGGTGTCCATAGTGCGAATAAAGCTAGCAGCTGTAACGAAGCGATAAAGGCATAGGTTGTAGTTGCAAGTGTCTCACCATGCGGGCCAGGAATTAAGCTCGATAAGAACTTTCTGCCGCGTTTGGTTAGCAAAATAGAATGAATAGCTGGGAACTGTATGATTAATAATAAATTGACGGGTACGGCCCAAGGCCAAGTAACAGTCCCAAAGCTCTCGCTAAGACCAAAAAACATGGCGGCGATCATCGCTATAATAGCAATGGCAAAAGTTGCGTGGCACATAAGTCCCATCATCAACGCTAGCGTCACTCGCGCAGTGCCGGGGGGCGGATTAACTGCCGCCTTGACTAAATCAAACAATCTAGAGATGCGAGGGTCTTTTATCATAAGATTCGCTCCCGCTGATATGAAGAGTTCTTGGCCTGGACACCACGATCTGATTGACGACTTTCAAAGCGGCCTGAAGAGGTATTCTTGTCATCGTGAAAGTGAAGATAAATGACACAATAATTTTTTATGCTCATAATAGTTATGTCCTGTTTTAAGGGGATTGAATTTTAATCGTCAGCGCTAAAGAGTAGTGCAACGACGTTTAACTGTAGATTTTTATGAAAACAAACATTTTTCGGTTACAGATAAGTCGTGCCCTGAAGCATTGTGGGAAGGCTCAGCTTTTGACGCTAGAATTAATCTGAACGCGGCTTAAAGCAGCCGGTGACGAGCGTCTTAATATTGCTTAAGTACCGCCAGCTTAGCCTCATCACAGTGTGCATCGATCACAGAAAGATCAACCTATTGATCGTTGATCTTATACACTAGCAAAAATCAATTTGGGTAGAGTCTCTGTGCTTACCTAACTAGATACAAACTTAGTGGGCTTGCGGCACAGCTCTTTTGTACTGCCTAAATTGGTAGCAGGCTCGAGCGAATCGGCTACTGGGTCTGCTCGCAAAGAGTTCTGTATGACTTTTTTCTCTAATGTTAAGGTCTCCACGAGCATTTTAACTGCCGCCGTCAACTACTAATGAACTCGTCTAATCCATCGTTTGATGGATTCTATTCAGTGTTTTGTTAATGGCTTGCAGTTGAGTGAGCAGTTTTCACTGCTTCACCTTTATCGTGCAGATTTTTTTGCAGGAGATAACAAAGTTTTTGCCTGTGCGCTTTTCCACACGGGTGTCTCGAGTTCGAAAAGTTGCTCGATATCTAATAACCGGTCTCGTTAAAACTACTAAAATTATTCGTCATACATAGGTTTTTAGATTATCTTTAAACTGGGCCACACTCGATAGATATATTTACATTGATAACTTGGTTATACCATACACCTACAGAAAAGATCTTATCAAACGAATTATGCGTGGTTAATTATCAATAGTGAGGTGACTTTATGTTTTGCCCTTAATATTAATTTAACAGTAAAGACGATGATGAAAGTAATTTTTAATATGTAATATTCTAACTCTACTCTAGTAATGATTGAGGTATCGCGATGTATGTCTATGCTAAATGAGATTCAGCCAAAAACTTATCATTCAATCAGGGAAGATATTCTGGCTCTAACAATGGCATCTCTATTTGTCTCTTTGGGTATTTATTTTTTCAAGTATTGCGGCTTTTTAACCGGCGGTACAGCGGGTATTGCATTGATGTTGCAACATATTGTGCCGTTATCTTTTGGTCAGCTCTTTTTTCTGGTTAATCTACCGTTTTATTATCTTGCTTGGACGCGCATGGGCAAACGGTTTACCTTGAATACTTTTGCATCAGTCACTATCGTGTCATTTTGCACTGATAATCTACACTATGTTTTTGAATTGAAAAATCTTAACCCCTATTTTTCAGCAATTGCCGGCGGCTTGCTTATCGGTATGGGAATCTTAATTATGTTCCGACATGTTTCTAGCCTTGGGGGTTTAGGAGTACTGTCTAAATATGTACAGAATCGTTTTGGTTTAAATGCGGGTAAGTTTCAAATGTCGGTTGACGTCTGTATTGTAGCGCTAGGATTCTTTCTAGTTCCATTAGATTTGCTGTTGTTGTCAATAGTAGGTGCGATATCGATGAATATTGTGGTTGCTTTTGGCCACAAACCAGGTCGTTACCATATCGGTTAGTTAGCAACTATAATCAGACCCAACCTAGTTTAAATGTTAGAGAGAGTCTCATCTCTGCTTTTTAAAGGTTAGGTTTTTAATTGATACAATTGTTCATATTCGATTCGGCAAAGCAGTCAGTGTATGAGGCTCACCTGTCCAGAGAAGACTACAAGATAAGATTAACAAAAAAGTTGAATGCATCAACTGTAGACGCATAGTGAACATCAATAGTTTTTTTGATTTGACTGTCTGCAGCATTAATCTAAAATGCGCGGTAGTATGGACAATGACACAAAAAAGTCGAACGCAGGGCTCGAAGTTGTAGGGAAGCGTATGTAATCAATCATTGATCACAAAGTGATAACAGTATATAAAATCAGTAAAATAGCTATTTGGTGCATAAAATTTTATTGGTTAAACAAAACGACAGTGATACTAATTGACGGTAATAGCGATGCTAAAAGATAAATTCACTGGGTGCAGATATATATTCTTGCCATCTTTTTGTTACCAATTCTAGTGTTGTTTCATACAGCTCTCTCTCGTTGTCCTCATCTTGGTTATCGTCGTTTACCAGATGCTGAACGAGAAGAGACAGTTCAGTATTGATAATATGCTTGGCCTCTACCGACCCCTTGGTATCGCCTTCAATCACCATTGAATAGATTGTGAGCGCAATGGCGTCGGTGTAACGAATAGCAGGTAACCCAAAATCCTTGACCAGTGCCGTCAGTATAAATCTGACTCTTAAAAACTCATATTCGGGGATATATTTTTCAACTCTAAAGAGTGTTTTTCCATCGGCAACAATCAGTTCTCGATCGTCTGGTCTTGAGTTTTCTTCAAATTCTCTTAAATCTACGGCATCTAAATAATAAAATACACTGTTTTGATCACTCATTAACGATCTCCTACGGTTTTATTGTTTGAAAATTGATTTCTTTTATATGATTGATGACTTTACTCTAACTTTTTCGTAATGGTTACTGTTGGCTATCGACATATAATTGTGAGCTGTTGACGTGGGTAAACTACGGTTGTTGAGACACATTCTTATCGTTGAATTACTCTATGTGTATGTCGCCTTTTTATTAGTAATAAACTCGATATAACACTCTAAAGAAAGATTTTAGATAAAGTTATCCAGGTAAAATTCTAAAATAACACTCAGACAGCAGCGCCATGATCACAAAAAATCACGCGCTGGTGACTTTTTACGGCATTATCTTTAGCAACAGCCGCTGCGGGTAAACGACGGATTCAAACTGTTTTTGCGAATTTTCTATCACCTATGATGGCGAACTTAAATGCAGTGGACTACCATAACATATCGCTACCTTGACCGTTTCTGTGCTTAAAGGTTTGACCTATCTTGTTGACGCTTTGACTTATTGTGTCTACTTACAGATAGAAAATTTTTTGCAAGATAGTTACAAATATACGGGGGAGGTTAAAAAAATATGATGTGACGATGTGACGATGTGACGATGTGACGATGTGGCGCCCGTTAGGTCTCCGTTTCCATTGAAGCTCATGAATTTTACAACGATCGGCTCCAGAGAACGGTGACGAAGATAACGTTATTATACGCGTCTTCCTAGGTAATCTTGACTTTAACAGTACATTAGAAAATTGTCGCAGCAGTAAATATTCTGAGACGCTGACTAGTGTCTGTTGCATAAAAATCCTAATAGATAGACATGTAAATGCTTAGAAGTTGTTTGGATTGCCAACTAAAATAGTGCCGGTTCCTAAACCTTTACCATCTTTCATCCAACTTATCTGATCGCCGCTTATTGTTGCATTCCAACAATCTTTTGGGCTGCCTACGTAAATCCAGCACATGGTGTTGTTATCGATAGACCATTTAGCATTGTAGTTGTGGCCATACACGACACCACCATCTGCGTAATATTCTGCATACACTCCAGATGCTTGCATACTACCCAGAATGGTATTCCCCGCGACTGCTTCGGTCAAGTCATCACTAGTGGCAAGTTCTACTGTATTCGCAACAGCTAATGGAATCATTGTAACTAGCGCAAAAACAATTTAGTTTTCATAGGGAGCTCATTTTCAAGATGATCATTAACTAAAGATATGTTTGATTAATTTTTTTCTTAAGCAGTATAAGCGTTTCATAAGCTAAGTGTTATAAATGCAGTGTCGTCTTTATGACTTGTCGAAAAGGGATCACTGCGATCACGCCGAATTTATAGCCCTCAACAGACTAGAGTTTAAGTTATGAATTGGACAGTATTTTTCAGTCTGTCTTTTGCAATGGGTCTAGTTGATCTAGCTATGAAGTAACGGTCTACAGTCATTGTCTGGAGTAACCTTCGACTGCCGAAGTAAAGCACTTCTGCTGATCATCACAAGGCTGTTAGAGAGAGAAGCTATGTTGAATTTTAAGCACGTTAAATAGCGGTGATCGTTTTTAGGGCCGGCAAGATTTTTATAGCGGCTGATTTTGTTGGTGTTAGTCCTAATAATCATGTCTGATGGTTACGATTATCTCGTATAAATTTGATCGTCAAGGTTCTGTCGAAAAGTTTGGCATATGCCGTTACAATTTATGGTTAATAAACCCACAAAGGCACCCGATATCGGTTCTGGCTCGGCTAGTTTACATGCTTAGTCAACGCCCCGTTGCCGTATAAAAAATAATATCGGAGATGGGCCAACATAAGCGGCAAGGAACCATTAGCAGACGTAAAAAACCACGATTAAGAATTTTTTATAACACTAATTATAAAACAAGTGCCGGTGATTCGGAATCGATAAATGAAGGGCTTACGCAAACAGCGATAATTATTAAGGCCAGTTATTAAAGACGGCTATTCAAGGGTGTTGACTTCGTCAAAAATCGTTGACGATCGCAGCTAATCGGAAGGTCCGTCAGACAAGTGCTGAACTCCCACAAAGTAGTAACCACTAGAAAAAATGGGGCGAGTTAAAATGTGCTCTTTGCATCGATAAGCACAAGTTTACACAATAAGAAAATCAGTCGAAAGGGCAACAGGAGAAGATCATAGCTGCAGGTGAATACTATGCCGCTAAGCTTGAGTGATGTCGCAACACCGAATATTATCGATCAAACTTTCTTCAGCAATAGTTTGACTCTTTCTTACAAGTAGAGTCTGCTAAACTATTGCGCTACCAAGCGGCGAGGGTGAGATGCTGAGTTGAGGCGTCGTTGTCAGTAAGAAGCTCCGTAACAGCAAGGAATTTCTAGTTTGAGAAGAAAAAAGCAAAAATTGGCCTAAGAGGGAGACGTGGAGAAGGAAGGCGAGGGTGAGCGCATTTTTTATCAGCTTGATGATGTGGGTATTTATGTCATTATGTGTTGATCAAGTGTGAATTAATTCGCTCCATTTAAAAGGTGATGAGACAGCTGCTTAGCTTTCGAATCATATGGCCTTCATAGTAAGTTAACGTGGTGTTAGTAAAGCTCACGATTAGGCTTGGTTACATCACTACTACAGCTCAAATTTTGCAAAATAGTTTAACTTGAGTCAAGCCACCCACTTGCACAAAATAGCTCAGTAGTGCTCGCTTTATGGCGAGCCGTCAATTGACTCAGGCTGCCGCGGTCAATGTATGGTGAGTGATGGTGATGGCGGTTGAACATTGTTACGCCATGGCTTGAGACAGGCCTATTAAAAGCGTGTTTAGCCCTAGTCTCCAAGGTCCGTAACAAGGGCTCTGACAAGGTCTTCCTAAATAGTAT
Organism: Pseudohongiellaceae bacterium; assembly: GCA_047638515.1. Classification (GTDB taxonomy): domain Bacteria; phylum Pseudomonadota; class Gammaproteobacteria; order Pseudomonadales; family Cellvibrionaceae; genus CANLBN01. The sequence goes on along the minus strand of JBLIME010000005.1, from coordinate 9,456 downwards.
CTTTTTAAATAACGGTTTGTGAAATAACGACTCTGTAGGTAACGCAAAAAAAGAGGCCGATAAACACGCTAGTAAATTGGTTAACAGTGATTCAACGGCGACCTGACAGTCGTTTCAACAGTAGTTCTAACAGCGCAACGAGAAATAGAAAAGGATCGATAAAATTAGCTCCCTGATAACATCCCCTCTGATGACTACGGCAAACGCGGTCCCTCTCCAGCGCTTGAAGTGGCCAGCATTAGAGGCACTTTCAGTGAATGTATATCTTCATCGTGACGATCAGATTTCTCCACTTTACTCGGGCAACAAATTCTATAAACTTTATTACAACCTCAAACATGCCGTGGCACTTAATGCCCATGCCATCGTCTCTTTCGGTGGTAACTACTCAAACCACCTCTATGCTTTAGCAGCCATGGGTCAAGAGTTGGGTTTACAAACTGTGGGGATTGTCCGTGGTTACGAGTCCGCAGAACTCAGTCCCACCTTAAAAGATGCTCAAAATTTTGGCATGAAATTATATTTTCTCGGAAAAATAGCTTATCGACGTAAAGACATTAGCGAAATCTTGCCTATGCTCAATAAACAGTATAAAAGTTTGTACCTCATTCCCGAAGGTGGTGAGAATCTAGCAGGTGTTCGTGGATGTCTAGCGATGGGTAAAGCTGTTGAGGCGCAAATGTCTAGGCTATTTGCCAGCGCGGAGTATACGATTTGCTGTGCAGTGGCTACCGGCTCTTCTTTTGCAGGGCTAATTGCTGCGTCGCCGCCGCGTGCTAAGTGCTTGGGTATTAGTGTGCTTAAGGGCGAAGATACATTGACGGCTAAGGTCGAACACTGGTTATCTTTATTGGGTCTGCAGGGGTCTGAGCAGTGGCAGTTATGCAATCAATATCATCACGGTGGGTATGCTAGGGTAACCCCCGAGTTACTTGCTTTTATGGGTGAGTTAGAGTTGTTAAATAATATTAAACTAGATCCAGTTTATACCGCAAAGCTATTATGGGCGGTTAAAGAGTTGGCGATGCAACAACATTGGCCGAGATCCGCCTCTATTTCGTCAAAAATAACCAATATTGTAGCCATTCATAGCGGTGGTCTTCAGGGTCGAAGAGGCTTTAACTTAAATTAAATGTTTATAATCAGGCTCTAACCATTGTCTTCTACACAGTTGCAAAGGTGCAGCATAAGGGCTGTGAGTGCCTAAGAAATGGATAATATTTATGGATAAGCAGCATTTGTTGAGACAGTGTCGAAGCTTAATCCCTTTGGCTACGATGAGGGAAGATCATCTACTTGCCGCTTTAGATGAGGCGGTTGAAGTTACGGCTTGTAAAGACGACATCCTACTTGGCGGCGAAGACGATAAGTCTTGCCTTTACTACCTACTTTCGGGCGAGGTTCTATTGACTCATCAACGTGGTCAGCAAAGGATCATCACTGCTGACTTTCACTGGCTGCCTATCGTACAATTTCAAACTAAAGAGTTCAAAGCACATGCAATTACCGACTGTGAGTTGATTCGCTTTGACGCTAAAAAACTAGATAACTTATTAACTTGGAGTCAAGTTGCAGACTATCTAGAAGTCGATATTTCGTATGAGCGCAAATATGATGAAGACTCTAGCTGGATGTTAACAGTTTTAAACTCGCACCTGTTTTATAAAATTGCGCCCCTGAAGGTATTGTCTATCTTCTCAAAGATGATATCAAAAAACGTCAGGGCAGGTGATGTGATGATTAGTCAAGGCAGTGTTGGCGATTATTGTTACTTTATCAAAGCCGGACGAGCAGTGGTCACTCGTGCCTCAAAAATGGGTGAAGCTAAAGTATCTGTTGCCGAAATTTCAACGAATGGTTGTTTTGGTGAAGACGCATTAATTGCTGATAGCTTGGGCAATGCGAGCGTTGTCATGCTAACCGATGGCGTCTTAATCGGTTTGCATAAAGATGACTTCGCCGCATTATTAACTGAACCCAGTTTCTCTCATGTGTCTTGTGAGACTTTAGCTACTCTGAAGAACCAAAGAGTTGCTTTTTTAGATGTGCGCTCCCAAGAAGAGTATGACTACAAGCATATAATCGATGCAGTACATATTCCGTTGGTCTTATTACGTTTAAAAATTCGCTTACTCGATGTTAAAAAACATTACGTAATTTATTGCAATACCGGCTCTCGCAGCACGGCCGCAGCGCTTTTATTAAAAACTAAAGGTTATCGTGTGAGCTTGTTAGAGGGTGGGCTTGCAAACATAAGTGAAGATGATGTTAAGCGATTATTGGTGAGTGAATTTGACGCTATTCATCAGTTAGCCGACAGCTCTAATTAATAATAAAAAAACGCCCAAGCTCGATGGATAACGGCAATCCGCTGTCGACTCGATGTTCGGCTCGTTTATGCATAGCTAACATAGCGAAGTGCCACTCGTTCTCAAATTGCTCAGTTGCTAGAAATTTTAGCATCGATTCCTTTGTAAATATTTGTAGATCTCCTTTTTCTATATCGTTTAATGTTAGCTCACTTAACCAGTACTGTTTTGGCAATAGACAGTATTGAATGGCTTCTGCACTATTAAGGGCTTTTAAAGTGTCAGTGCGATACCACCAAAAATTGGTCACCTCGTGTGCGCAGTAATTAGGTAACTCTATGGTGGTAATTTTTGGGGCAAAAAATCGTCCTGAAATATGAAGTCGGCAGCTAATGTTTTGACCGCTAATATTTTTGTAGCCTTTACTAACCATTAAGTCTGTCAATGCTTGCGTCCCTGCAGCCGATTTTCCTAATTGCAGTTGATGTTCTTGTAGATGCCGCATTTTGATAGCAAGCGTATCGCGAAAGTTGGGACCGACCCAATTATGCCAATTGTGTAAAGGTTGATTTTTTTTTATAGGCTCTTGTGAAGCGTTATTATAATCTTCATGACCTAAGTAAAACTTAACCGCGACTTCCACATGTTTAATGCACTGCGTGTATCGGTCAAAAACAATAAAATCAAATTCGCCGAGTGTGCGCTTGTCTTCATTGACTTGATAGTTTTTTGCTAATAAATCGAAGCGTCGCACTCCATTTATTTCGTAATATGCAAAATAAAAACTCAGTAGTTGCTCGTAATAAATACCTAATCGAGTTGACCGTTGTTCTGCTAGATGCGTATTAAGCGATGTCGGGTTCTTATCGATCATCTGTAGCCACAGCAAAAAATCCTGTGTTTCAAACTCATCGATATAGTCACGATTAAACCACTCGGCAGGTAAATTTGGTATTGGCACAAAAAGGCTGGAACACAGAAGAGCCCAAGCCAGATCTCTCAAGGGACGACAGCTTAGTGCAAGAAACTCAGGTGCTAATGTGACTCTAGATTCAGTGGGCATGTATAGTGTCGAAATGATGATTTAGCAAGTAGTTGAAGTTTCGATCATGTTATCATACAACTCAATTTTAATTTACTCGGTAGCTTATGACCACAGCGACAGAAAAGCTAGTATCGGCAGCGACTACAACTAAATTCAAGTCGGTTGGCCTTATAGGCAGAATCCACTCTGATCAAACAAAAACAACTGCTCAGAGGCTGATAAAGTGCCTAGATAAGCTTGGTGTCAACATTGTTTTGTTAGAGGTTTTAGCGGACCTACTGGGCACCCCTGATGCATCTCAAGGCAACGAAGATTTTATTGCTCAACATTGCGACTTAGCTATTGTCATCGGCGGCGACGGTAGTATGTTAGGTGCCGCTCGATCTATGGTCGCCCACAGTGTGCCGGTGCTTGGTGTTAACCGAGGTCGTCTAGGTTTTTTAACAGATATCATGCCCAATGAAGTCGAGAAAAAAATTATCGATGTATTTGCCGGCAATTATATTACCGAATCGCGCTTTTTGTTAGACATGACAATTATTCGAGATAATGAACAGATAGCCGTTGGCGATGCTCTTAACGATGTTGTTTTGTACCCAGGTCGACATATACGCATGATCGATTTTGAATTATATATCGATGGACAGTTTGTTTACAGTCAGTCCTCTGATGGCCTCATTGTGTCGACTCCAACGGGCTCTACCGCTTATGCCTTGAGTGGTGGTGGCCCACTTATGTACCCAAGTATGGATGCGATCGTGTTGGTACCCCTAAATCCACATAGCCTCAGTAGTCGCCCGATTGTTGTGAGTGGTGATAGCCAAATAAAATTACTCATCGGTCAACGAATGTCAGAGTCACTCAACGTGACCTGTGATGGACAAGACGCCGATTTAATAAGAGCCGGTGATGAAATCCATATCAAGAAAAAGCCCACACGCTTAAAATTAATTCACCCTTCGGACCACAACTATTATGATACCTGTCGTAAAAAGCTTGGTTGGGGTCAACATCTTACCCTTGGCAAGAAATAGAATGCAGTTAATTTTTATCAACAGAGGGCATGCAGTCGGGTGAATCAGCAACAATATGAAGGTTATGACTTAATTGGCGACGTCCATGGTTGTGGCGGCACTTTGATCAGGTTGCTCGAGATCATGGGTTATCAAAAAAAAGCGGGTGTCTATCAGCACCCCAAACGGCAAGTTATTTTTGTCGGTGATATCGTCGATCGCGGACCACATATTCGCCAAGCCTTAGGTGTCGTCTATGACATGGTGACGCACAACCATGCCCAAATAGTCATGGGCAATCATGAATACAATGTTTACTGCTTCGCAGTGCCAGATAATCGTGAAAATAATAACGAATATCTACGGGCACACTCCCCACATCACACGCGCTTTGTGGCCGAGACCTTTGAGCAGTTTGCTAACTATCCCGATGAACTTAAACAATATATTGAATGGTTCGGGCAGCTTCCTTTATACATTGAGAATGATCATTTTAGAGTGGTCCATGCATGTTGGGACGATGCTTATGTTAAAGCATATCAAGCTCGATTTAATACCAATTGTGTGTCCCCAGAGATTATAGAGACCTCTACTGATTTGAACAGTTTTGAAGGGCGCGTCCTCGATCGTTTAATGCGTGGGACCAGTCTTAAATTACCTGATGATCAAATAATTAAAAGTCGAGATGGCCTTGAGAGGCGATTTTTTAGAACTAAATTCTGGGCGTCATCACCAAAAACCTATGGCGATGTTGTCTTTCAACCCGATCCCTTGCCGGAAACGTTAAACCACCGTGAGCTGAGTAAAAAAGAGCGCTCAAAAATTCTCGATTACCCCGCGAACGCTAAGCCTATTTTTTTTGGGCATTATTGGCTTCAAGGAAAGCCTATGCCAGTGCGCCCTAATATTTGTTGTTTAGACTACAGTGCCGTTAAATATGGGCGCCTAGTCGCCTATCGTTACGATAAAGCAGACAAGGGTAAAGCCTTAGATTCCGATAACTTTGTATGGCTTTACGTAGACCCGACTAGTGATGAAGATTCACAGAGGATATAGCATAATTTATGATAGTGTTGACTTGGTATCGCGTTATTCGTTTTCCGCTAACAACAAACTTAAAGCCGCTTTTAGAGCATCTAAGCAATCTTAATATTAGCTCCCGGGTGACCGAGGAGCGCGGCGAACAGCAACTGTGGATTGCTGAACAAGAAAAGCTACTAGCCACCGCCGAGCTCAGTGCTCAATGGGTCGCAGGTAAGCTACTGCTTGAACAAGAGCCAAGCTTGCCGGCATACGCCACACCTAGTATCGGCTCGACAGAGCTTGAACTTAAAGTTTCTGAGCGCAAGTACTATAAGCTTGCGGTAGGATTACACTTTGCAAAGTTGTTACCGGTCACTCTTGGTCTAATTCTGCTGGGACTCATCGGGACCGCTTTAATTAGTGCTGACCGCCAACAATTGTCCTTTGCCGAACCCTTCTTGTTCCAAGGACTCTCTGAAAACTACTTTGTGTCTTTGTCAGAGGGTTTGGCAGCGGGCGAATACTGGCGTTTTGTCACACCTACATTCTTACATTTTGGTTTTTTACACGTTTTATTTAATGCTCTTATATTATGGGAAGTGGGCCGCCGCATCGAGTTAGCTAAAGGCTCGCTGCACTATTTGGGCTTTATTCTTCTAGCTAGCGTAGTTAGTAACATGAGCCAATATAGCGTTATGAATAACTCAATTTTTGGCGGTTTGTCAGGTGTGGTCTATGGTGTAATTGGCTACGTTGCAGTTTACCAAGAGTTTATTAAGCACCCTGTACTACAGTTCAACAAAGCCACGATCGTTTTCTTTATTGTATGGTTACTGCTGGGTGTTTTCGGTGTGATCGATGTGTTTATTGAAGGCAGTATTGCTAACGCGGCGCATGTATCGGGTCTGTTAGCGGGTGCCATCTTTGGCGGATTCATGGTTTTCATTGACAAGCAATTAACCAGTGATGATTGCAATGCTAAACGTGACGATTAAAATAGAAAAAATGTAGATAAAAAACTAGAAAGGTCTAAGTATGTTCGATAATGTCTCTGATTTATTAAGCAATATAACCCCCGATATTTACAAACAACTAAAGCGCGTTGTAGAACTAGGTAAATGGCCAACGGGAGAGAAAATTTCAAAAGAGCAGAGCGCAAACTGTTTGCAGGCGATCATAGCCTTCGAAGAAAGCAACATGTTGCCAGAAAATCGCACCGGCTATATCCCGCCTAAAAAGCATAGTCACTGTGGTAGTATCAATGGCGAGATAGTTGTGGGTGATAAGACTATTGACGACGAGGCACAGCCTCTGACCTTTAAATAGTACGACCAATATTCAGTAATTAAATTTAGCGGCTAAAATTATGAAAGATGCGCAACCAAAAGCGATTAATTTAACAGACTATCAAGTGCCTGATTTCCTCATCGAGAAAACAGACCTCATCTTTGCGATAGAGGAGAATATAACAACGGTCACCGCAACACTCAATTTAAAACGGAACCCCGCTTCGACCACCAAAAATTCGTTAGTATTGATGGGCCAAGAACTCGATTTATTGTCGATACATATTGATGGTCAGCTAATAGACAAGAATAACTATACGCAGACAGATGAGACCTTAACAATTAGTGTCCCCAACGAATGCGTGTTGGAGTGTGTGACCACTATCAAACCTCAAGAAAATACGTCCTTAGAAGGTCTGTATAAATCCAGTGGATTGTATTGCACTCAATGTGAGGCAGAGGGTTTTCGGAAAATTACGTACTATCTAGATCGTCCCGACGTGATGAGTGTTTTTACAACGACTATTATTGCGGACAAAACTAAATATCCTGTTCTGTTATCGAACGGTAACTTAATCGATGAGAGCACGATTGAGTTACCCAGTGGCGAAATGCGTCACTGTGCAACTTGGGAAGATCCTTTTAAAAAACCTGCCTATCTGTTTGCTCTTGTCGCCGGTAATTTACAATTTGTCGAAGACGAATTTATAACTTTATCTGAGCGTAAGGTTACCCTGCGCATATTTGTCGAAGAGAAAGATTTAGACAAATGCGATTACGCAATGCAATCATTAAAGCTAGCTATGCATTGGGACGAGCAAGTTTATGGTCGGGAATATGATTTAGACATTTTTATGATTGTGGCCGTTGATGATTTCAATATGGGTGCGATGGAGAATAAAGGCTTAAATATTTTTAACACATCGTGTGTGTTGGCAAATCAACAAACCACGACAGACGCAGCTTTTCAGCGTGTTGAAGGGGTAGTGGCACATGAATATTTTCACAACTGGTCGGGCAACCGCGTCACTTGTAGAGATTGGTTTCAATTGTCACTAAAAGAGGGTTTTACGGTTTTTCGCGATCAAAATTTTTCTGCCGATATGGGTTCGGCAACCGTAAAGCGCATTGAGAATGTTAGTTTTTTACGCACCGCTCAGTTTGCCGAGGATGCGGGCCCTATGGCTCATCCCGTGCAACCATCGTCTTTTATTGAAATTTCAAATTTTTACACCTTAACGATTTACGAAAAAGGCTCAGAAATAGTAAGAATGATTCACTCGCTGCTGGGTGAAGAAAAGTTTCGAGAGGGCTCAGATTTATATTTTTCCCGTCACGATGGTCAAGCGGTTACAATCAACGAGTTTGTTGATGCAATGGAGAGTGTCTCTGGCAGAGACTTGACTCAATTTAAATATTGGTACACACAAGCAGGTACGCCCACATTAGTTGTGCAAGATCATTACGACGCCGAAAATTACACCTACGAACTTACCTTTTCACAAAAGCTGCCCGATACTCCAGAGTCTAGAGGTCGAAATAAAAAACCACATCTTATTCCTATTGCAATGGGGTTAGTCGGCGAGGCCGGGTGTCTAGCACTGCACCCAGAAAATCACTCACTGGCTGAGCAAGCGAACAACACTCATTGGCTAATTGAGCTAGACGAAAAACAAAAAACCTATCGTTTTAATAATGTCTACGAGAAGCCAGTCCCCTCTTTGCTGAGAAACTTCTCGGCACCTGTAAAGATAGTTTCAAATTACACCCGTGAAGACTATCTTCAGCTTATTCGCTCGGATGACGACGGTTTTAATCGTTGGGATGCGGCGCAGCAATTAGCGGTGTCTATTATTCAAGAGCTAATGCTTGCTTTTAATAAGCAAGAAAAGACAATTCCCGATAACCGTCTTGCTGTTGGCCTCAGAGCTATCGTTACCGATGAATCCTTAGATAAAAGTATGGTCGCTCTGATGTTAGCTTTGCCTTCAGAAGCTTATCTTGCAGAGATTTCAGAGATTATAGATGTTGAAGCCATTCACTTCGCGCGAGATAAATTGCGTTTAAGTATTGCTATCGCTCTAAAAGATGAACTGTTGGCAATTTATAAGCAGTTATCAAATGACTCAGTCTATAGTCCCTCGGCAGAAAGTATTGCAAGACGTAGTTTAAAAAATACTGCACTTGGGTACTTGATGCTGTTAGATGATAAAGAAGTTCATCGCGTCTGCATCAAGCAATGCGATTCATCGGATAATATGACTGATACTATGGTGGCATTTCGAGCTTTAGTTCACAGCGATTTTGAGTTGCTAAAGGTGGATAAAGCAAGAGTGCTGCTTGAATTTTTTAATAAGTGGAAGGATGAAGCGCTTGTCGTCAACCAGTGGCTGTCTGTGCAGGCATCTGTGCCCCATGTCGATTCGCTCGAAACCGTTAAGACACTGATGCAACATCCAAGCTTCTCCATCAAAAACCCAAATAAAGTACGTTCGTTAATTGGTGTATTTTGTCAAAACTCGGTAAGCTTTCATCAACCTTCAGGTGCTGGTTATGAATTTTTGACACAGCAAATTATTACCTTAAATAAAATGAATCCGCAGATAGCCGCACGTTTATTAGCACCGCTCACTCGCTGGAAAAAATATGCGCCGACGCAGCAGCATCTAATGAAGCAAGCGCTTGAAAATGTTTTAGCCATTGATGACCTATCGAAAGATGTTTATGAGGTTGTTAGTAAAAGCTTAGCAGTTGACAAATAATGTCTTTTGAGTCGATCA
>JBLIME010000004.1:0-32686 GCA_047638515.1 Pseudohongiellaceae bacterium | reverse complement strand
CGAGGTGGTCGACGCTAAAGAAGGTCCCGCAATTTATTTTCCATTGAGGCCTGCTTTAATCGTTAACTACAACGCCAAGGGTAGACAGCGTTTTCTACAAACAGAAATCTCAATAATGACAAGAGACAAAGAGATTGTTGAGGCCGTTGAATTACACATGCCAATGATTCGAAATAATTTAATTATACTGTTTAGTGGGCAGACTTATAATGAGTTGCAAACTGACGAGGGTCGCGAACTACTTAAGCAAGACGCATTAAAAGAGTTGCAAAACATCATGCAGCAAGAAATGGGTAGGCCGGGTATAGAAAAATTGCTATTCACCAATTTTGTTATGCAGTAGGGATGCTCCTAAGAGTAGTCATTAACACAGAACAGAAGAATCACTTACAGAGCCTTAACGAGAAAAATATCTGATGGATTTACTCTCACAAGACGAGATTGATGCGTTACTTCATGGTGTCGATGATGGCGACGTTGATACCGACGACAGTATTGATGAAAATGGGGTCGCTGCCTACGATTTGACCACCCAAGATCGTATTGTGCGCGGGCGCATGCCCACCCTCGAGATGATCAACGAGCGCTTTGCGCGTTACACTCGCATCAGTATGTTCAACTTGTTGCGGCGCACAGCAGATGTTGTTGCAGGCGCAATTAAGATTCAAAAATTCGGTGAATATATACACACCTTGTATGTGCCTACTAGCTTGAATATGGTTAAATTTCGACCGTTGAGAGGTACGGGCTTAATTGTATTAGATGCAAAACTCGTTTTTAAATTAGTTGATAATTTTTTTGGTGGTGATGGCCGTCATGCAAAAATAGAAGGCCGAGAATTTACACCGACAGAGCTACGTGTTGTGCGCATAGTACTCGACCGTGCTTTTACCGATTTGAAAGAAGCTTGGCGCGCAATTTTGCCGTTAGAGTTTGATCTTATGAACTCAGAAGTTAACCCTTCGATGGCAAACATTGTTAGTCCCAGTGAAGTTGTGGTCGTGAGTACTTTTCACGTAGAGCTCGATGGTGGTGGTGGTGACTTACATATTACGATCCCATATTCAATGATCGAGCCTATACGAGAAATGTTAGATGCGGGCCTGCAAGCCGATAGCGATGATCGCGATGACCGATGGGTCAACTCACTTCGTGAAGACATTATGAATGCCAAAGTAAAGTTAGAGTGCGACTTGATTCACGACAAAATCCCCTTGCGTGATGTTGTCGGCTTAAAAAAAGGCGATATTCTTCCTATAGAGATGTTGGATATACACAAAATAAAGGTCAATGGCTTACCTATGTTTACCACGGAGGTAGGTCAATCAAACGGTAATTTAGCGTTAAAAGTAACTGGGCATATAAAAACGTCTAAAATTGTAAATTCGCCAATACCAAGCTTGAGCAAGCAATTAACCAAAAAAAAGGGTGCGTCTGATGAGTGATGAAGATAAAGAAAAAGCGGCAGAGACTTCAGCTGAAGTGGTGGAGGAGGATCCTTGGGAAGGTGCGATGGCAGAGCAAGCTAATGAGGGTATAAAAGCTGAGGCGATTGACTTGGAAAATTTTGAGGCCAGTGGTGGCAGCGGTAAAAGAATTGATCCAGATCTGGATATGATTTTAGATATACCTGTTAATATTTCGATGGCGGTAGGTAGTACTTCGATTACTATTCGTAATCTTTTGCAGTTAAATCAAGGTTCTGTTATTGAGCTCGATCGTCTCGCAGGCGAGCCTCTTGATGTGTTGGTCAACGGCACCTTAATTGCCCACGGTGAAGTTGTTGTTGTCAACGAGAAGTTTGGCATTCGTATGACCGATGTTATTAGTCCTGCAGAAAGGATTAAGAATCTAGCATAAGCGTTAAACATTACTGTTAATTAGCAACAAGTAGAGTAAAAAGTGATGCTGTTAAATGTAGAACCAGTTGCCCGTAAAGCAATGATAAATAAGTTGCTGCTTATCTTGGCACTACTGCTTTTGATTGATTTCTCCCGTGCCGCAGAAGGGCTTTCGCCGCCGGTTTCATATTCTTCAAGTTTATTGCAAATGATGCTAGGTCTTGCAGCAACGATTGTAATGATTTTTGTCGTTGTCTGGTTAATAAAACGAGTTGGTTACACGGGATATAACGCAACTAACAAAATGAAAATTAAAGGTACTCTGGCGCTATCACCCAAAGAAAAATTATTGTTAATTGAAGTTGAAGGTGAAACTATACTTATTGGTGTTGCTCCGGGCTTTGTAGGGCTTCTAAAGACTTTAGAGTCCGACCTCACGAAGCCAATGACGGCAGCTAACAGTACATTGTATGCTGAACAAGGTCCAAATCCTCTAGACTCTTCAGACTCAACACCATTGAATATAGATGGAGTTGACACAGCAATGACAAAGACCAACCTTTCTAACAACAAACTGGTCAACCACATATCTTCGTCTTTTGCCGAAAAGTTAAAAGCCGCTATTAACAAAAGCGACACAGTCAAATGAAAAGCGTCCTCAATTTTGATTCACTTTTTATCAGAAAAATATCTGTAGAGAGGTTCATTATTAAAGTGAGTTGCCTGGCGTTACTGCTTCTCTTTACTGCTTTTTTCAACCACGCTACATTGGCCCAAAGTTCGATCGAGAGCACGCAAGAAACCGTCTCTGCCTTAGAAAATATCCAAAAATTACCGTCGCTATCTGCCTTAAAGGTGTCAACGGCTGCCGATGGCTCCCAAGAGTATTCGGTGAGTATTCAAATATTAGCTATTATGACGGCGTTATCGTTTATTCCGGCTATTTTACTAATGACGACTTCATTTACTCGCATCATCATTGTCTTCGCTATCTTACGTCAAGCCTTAGGCTTGCAGCAGTCACCTTCAAATCAAATTCTTATCGGTATGACCTTGTTTTTGACGCTGTTTATCATGGCGCCAGTGTTTGAACGTGTTAATGAACAAGCGCTCCAACCCTACGTAAACGAAGAAATAAGTTCTAAAGAAGCCATTGAGCGCACCATCAAGCCTTTTCATACTTTTATGATGGCGCAGACTCGCGAGAGCGATCTTAAGTTGTTTATGGATATCTCGGATACTAATGGGATTAACACTGCCGAGGATGTCCCCATGGTTGTGTTGATTCCATCGTTTATCACCAGCGAGCTGAAAACAGCGTTTCAAATCGGCTTCATTATATTTATTCCTTTTTTGGTGATTGATATCGTCGTTGCTAGTGTATTGATGGCGATGGGCATGATGATGTTATCCCCGTTAATTATCTCGCTGCCCTTTAAAATCATGCTGTTTGTGTTGGTCGATGGCTGGGCAATGCTGATGGGGACACTTGCTGCCAGTTACGGTGTTCTACAATGAGCACGTCATTAAAAAGAGGCTTAAGCTAATGACACCAGAAGTAGTAATGGATTTGTTTGGCAATGCCTTATATCTTTGCGTATTGATGGTGTCACTCATTGTGGGACCTGGTTTGGCCGTTGGCCTGTTGGTGAGCGTGTTTCAAGCGGCCACTCAGATTAATGAACAAACATTAAGCTTTCTACCAAGATTGTTAGTAACGTTGGGCTCTATTATGTATTTGGGTGGCTGGTTAATTAATGAGTTTACCGAGTTATTTCACAGTTTATTTATGAATATTCCCACACTCATTGGCTAGTACTAATTATCATCGCAACCATTTTTACTGTTTAATGTGACTTAATATGTTTGAAATGACGGATGCACAGATAGCGCAATTTGTTGGAAATTTCTTTTTCCCGTTAGTTCGTATAACCGCTTTTTTGTTAGCCGCGCCTATTTTTGGTACGCGTATCGTTACCGCACGCATCAGAGTTGTTTTAGGTGTTATGTGTACACTGATAATAGCGCCGTTATTACCTGCAGGTCCCCAATACGACGCGCTATCCTTAACGGCACTAACCATCATTGCTCAGCAAATTCTAATTGGCGTCGCTTTGGCTTTTGTCTTTCAAGTAGTTTTTCAAGTATTTGTTATGGCTGGACAATATATCGCTATGTCAATGGGTTTGGGTTTTGCTTCAATGAATGATCCCGCTAATGGTGTTACGGTAACTATTATTTCTCAATTTTATTTGTTAACGACAACGCTGTTATTTTTGAGTATTAATGGCCATCTAGTCTTTATACAAATATTAGTCGATAGCTTTACGGTAATACCTATTGCGACTAGTGGTTTTTCGCCCAGCGCATATTATAAAATTATTAGCCTCGGTGGTTGGATGTTCGCCAGTGGTTTTGCTATTGCTTTGCCTATTTTGACATCACTGCTAATCGTTAATATTGCCTTCGGTGTGATGAGTCGGTCGGCACCACAAATTAACGTGTTTGTGGTGGGTTTTCCAATGACTTTAATTTTTGGATTGTTTGTTATGTGGTTAGGTTTTGATGCGTTTCTGCCCGCCTTCAGAGAGTTTACCAATCAAGGCTTTATTTTTAGTCAAGAGCTTTTAAAATAATAGGTGCATCATGGCGGATAATGATCAAGGTCAAGAAAAAACTGAACAAGCCACGCAAAAAAAGCTTGATAAAGCCAAAGAAGACGGCCAAGTCCCTCGATCGAAAGAACTAACAACAACCTTTATTTTACTCGCCTCTGCATTTGGATTTTTGTGGTTTGGTGGTTTTTTAGCGAAAAAAATAATATCTGTTTTTCAATACAGTTTTGAATTTCCACGTGGAGTAATTTTTGATACGTCAATGATGGTGCATTATCTCGGACAAGCGTTTGCGGCCGCATTAATCGGAGTGTTGCCTTTTTTTGGGGTTCTATTATTGGCGGCATTAATAGGCCCCGTTGCTTTAGGGGGCTGGTTGTTTAGTACCAAGTCATTAATGCCTAAATTTAGTAGAATGAATCCACTTGAAGGCATTAAACGCATGTTCTCCTTTAAGTCTTTAGTCGAACTAGTTAAAGCAATGGCTAAAATAATCTTAATCTTCTCAGTAGTAACATTAGTATTTACTGTATTGAAGAGCGAATTAGCAGCACTTGCCTTCGAAGATCTCTTGTCCGCAACGGGTCATGCAGTTGAAATACTAGTTTGGGTTACTATTGTTTTGTCGACGGTAACTATTTTGATTGCAGTCATCGATGTACCTTTCCAGATTTTTGATCACACTGAAAAGTTGAAAATGACCTTGCAAGATGTCAAAGATGAAATGAAAGATACTGATGGTAGACCCGAGGTTAAGGGACGCATCAGACAACTACAGCAAGAAATGGCCAACAAACGAATGATGTCAGATGTGCCCGAGGCCGATGTCGTGATCACTAATCCCACACATTTCGCTATTGCTGTAAAATATAAGCCAGACAGTATGAATACGCCTATTGTTGTGGCAAAAGGGGTCGATGCGGTCGCCTTAAAAATAAGAGAGGTTGCTGGAGCCAATCATGTAGAGATAATTGAATCGCCGCGATTAGCGCGTGCAATTTACTATACGACAAAAATTGATCAAGAAATTCCTGCAGGTTTATATATTGCCGTTGCCAAAATATTAGCTTATGTCTTTCAGTTACAAAATTTTCGGCGTGGTCGGGGCGATCGTCCCACTTACCCACGTTCGGTGGTGGTGCCTAAAGATATGATCTATGATGAATAGCCAATACTCGCCGCGCACGAGGAGCAGGTGTTGGTTAGCAGAGCAGATAGTTGTGATGACTTAGTTGATTAACTCAGTCATCAGTGAAGCAGCTTTTTGTATAAGATCAGGTAAAAAGCTAACGATAATTTTTGTCTAATATTTATCATGACGACAATTGATAGGTATTTTTGCCCAGAAGTGTAACGCTGATGTTGAAGCGAGTTCACTCGGGAGTAAAGCCTAATGAGGTGGCCAATATTATTTTATAAGACACCTTATCCCTTATCCCTAAAAGCTCTTGTACCTGCCAACTCTCGACTAAGCTACTCATAGCCTTGGTCTGATAAGTTTACAGCGTAGGCATTTTCAGGTGTGTCTTGCATCTGCCGATAATTTTTCGACTTGCCGATGCAACCGCCCTTACTCGCTGCGAATTTGACATTTTACCCGTATTTAGGCTGTATCTAGAGTGTATAAGGAGTAGACGCCTTAAATGATTTAAACGCCAACATATTTTAAGCCAACACCATGATTGGCAACTCTCACAATTTTCATCTCTACAATCGTCGCTTTCTCTACTATGCCTTGAACCTGTCCTTGAACAACTGTACCGATGGCTGGCATTTTGTCGGGGCTAACGATAACAAATAAACCGCCATCAGAGATGTTTTTTGTCTCTACTATAATTTCATCGATACTTGTATGAGTTATTTTTACCCTAATACAGATAGTGTGGCGAATATGTTGTCGATTATTTTTCATGGCTTTCATTTGAACCCAAGTTACTCAGTTTCATCGTCACAATAAGGCCAAATCTAACCACATATCGCGTGAAAATTGTTCTTTAACTGTTCAAGTATAGTGGCACAATTGTATTTATCAAAAATTATTACTAATAACCTTTGAATGATGCGCACTACACGCTGAATCATTTTATGTTGCTAGAAATTTTATTCCAACCGCTATTTTGTATTTTAAATACTATTTGGGCTGCGATGTGTTGAACAACCATAGCTTTTAGTCGAATTAGCTAAGAATAATTAGCGACACAGTGATTTATGGCCTCTTATATTGGTTAATCATTGCTAATTAAGTAGGCGACGAACCTTTTTTTGATCATGACCTACTTTGGCTTTTACTAATGAGTCTTCCTGCTCGGTTGATCTGATTAGGCTCAAAAAACGTTTTTTTTGGGCAGTGCTGGTTACCCACTAGTGAATGACCCTAAGGTGATGTTAATAATGGTATTTCCGATGGATTTTAAGTCATTTGCGGGTTTTTGCCTTGGGTAAGTGCTGTTAAAATAAATGCTACTTTATGTTGGTCTATCTTCATCGCTCGTTTAAATTACCTGCAGTGCTGCAAAATTTGGCTGCTTGTAGATGCCAATTACTTCAAATTAATTAACAGTCGTGGTAAATAGGCCTGTAGCTATCGATAATATCGAGATACTTGCAAAAGCTTATGCTATGAATTTTTGTTGACCCGTCATTCTGTTAATCGCCTCTTAGCGGTCGTTAATACACCCATTACCTATTCATTATTTAAGGCAGAGCAATGATAATACCTCCAGATCAAGTTAGTGCAGATGCATTAGGCGGGTTAATTGAAGAGTTTATTACACGAGAAGGTACAGATTACGGACAAATAGACTTTGACTTGTCTGTGAAGGTAGACCAAGTTAAGCATCAGTTAGATAAGGGGGACATTGTGATTATCTTTGATAGCATCACAGAATCTGTTAACTTGATGACTAAACATCAGTACCAGGAGTGGTCGTAAGCCACCTAGGGGTATTTAAACTCCACTTTCTCATCGTTTAAAGTGTATTGCATTGATTAATGTGTCTCAATCTTAGCGCGCCGTCTGTATTTATCGCCTATGCTAATTCATCTGTTTAGAGATAAGTTATAGTTAACGCATAGTAAAGAACAATTAATAATGATGGATTTTAAATTTTGTGAATATAAATAAGATATGACATGATAAATATAACAGTAGATATTGTACTTGATACTAGTGGTTTAATTTGTCCAGAGCCGGTGATGCTATTGCACAAAACCGTACGCGAGTTAACGATAGGTCAAGTGATCGAAGTGATCGCCACCGATCCCGCCACGACTCGTGATGTCCCAAGTTTTTGTGAGTTCTTGGGCCACGAACTTATTTCACAGATTAACAGTAACGATAGTTCATATCGTTACTTGATCAAAAAGTCTCATTAACTGCCTAGTGTAGCCGTGGGTCTGCAAGGTTTAACCAACGGCGAGAGAATTATTCATCGACTAGTTGAGAAATTGCGGCAATTGCCTCTGGGTCTTTCGCCTTAATTTTGTTGGCAATATGATGCTGAAAAAAGTACTTGAAGTGAGGATTTTCTTCGGCGGGATATAAGCAATCGTCTCCGGGTAGTATTGGCGTCGATAGAACTTTCTCATCATCTGCGAGCATGCCGACGATCGAGCCATCAAAATAGAGACGCCAGCTGATGACTTCAGCCAGCGACACGTTTTGAAAACCATCCGAGGAAAGGATGGCGTGTGTGCCTATAAAGTCTGGCACCTCTTGTATGATATCGCTTGGGTCCTCACACAGGTACTCGTAATAGTCAGCTGCTGTTTCTAATTCTACAATTTTATGCAGTGGTGGCTCGTTAAAAGTCTCATCAATGCCGGGGTCATAATACCCTTGCCAATGCCCATTAAGTGGGTCACATAGGTCGGTACAAGACATGATTCGATTTAACCAAGGGACTAAGCCTATGACCTCTCCTGATTCTTTTAGGCCCCAGCATAAAATCTGCAGGCTAAACATGCGCCCATCACTAGTATCATTGGAGTAGAGCATCTCGAGCCCGTCGAGCTCGGGGGACAGACGAATAATACGTTGATCGGCACTATCGCCAAGAGGGCGGCCACTGAAGATATCGACAACGTTGGTGGTAGGCGATTTTTCTGGGGTTTCCATCGTTACATCCTCCAATAAAAAAGATCAGTGGATAGCAGTAATGTTACATATAAAACACAAGTTATGGGTTTTAATGACTTGTCAAAAGCTGTATCTAGTCAGTGATAAATAAGTTGTTACCTTCAAGATATATTGAGTTGGGTCGAATCACAAGGACCAATAAGTAAAATCTACAAATACTCAGATGATTTATACTTTGACATCACCTGTGCACATGAGTTGATATTGAAAAATGCAAGATAAACAGATCACTATCTTATTTAATCAGTTGTTTTACCGAGCTTATAATACCCAGCTTATTGGCGGCGGCGACGAGCCTGAGTACCTTCCCGCTGATGATCGCGTCAATTACCACAGGATTGTTTATACGCAAGATTACACTGCAAGTGCCCTCCACGAAGTCGCTCACTGGTGTATAGCGGGTGAGCAACGTCGCCTGCGACACGATTATGGTTATTGGTACATACCCGATGGCCGTAACCAGCAACAGCAAGAAAATTTTGAGTGGGTTGAAAGTAAATCCCAAGCCTTGGAGTGGATCTTTGCCAAAGCGTGTAGGCACGAGTTTAAGGTCAGTGTCGATAATCTTGAAAATACAAATTCCCAATCTAAACGCCCCAGCCTTAATTTTAAAAAAAATATTGTTCAACACGCGCGACATTATTGCCAGAGTGAGCTCAATACTAGGGCAAATATTTGGAGTGAGGCACTTTATCGACAATGCAGTACTAACGAGGAGGCAAACGATAGCTCAAGTTGCCCCCACTTTTTAGATAGTGCGCATTATTGCCTAGAGGCGCTGAGATAGCGTGTTAAAATCTAGCTGTCGATTGCATCCGTCGAGTTTTCTAATCGTTGCTTCGATTGATATTTTTCAATGTTGTTTGGCCACTTCATGCAGTCGGTCGATTAAAAAGACGCCGGCTTCAAATCTGCACTACAGGGTATAAGGCGTTTAATATAGCGTACAGGTGTCTGCCAAGCCTTCTATTTAATGTGTAAAAACTTCATTTAGCTGTTGTTTCTTGATAAGGGCTTCAACAGCTATTGCACTTGATACACTGTCAGCACAGGCACTGAAAAATCTGTGGTTTCAAAACCAGACGCTAAAACCAGACGCCAAATGCAATCGTATGTCTGTGCAGACTCAGATTGTGGTGTGCTTAAAGTAGTCTTGATTTTTTATAGACAGGGTTAAAAAAATGATAATGAGTTTACTATGAGAGCAAAAATGAATATTGTTGCCGATCAAAACATTCCCTTGGCGAAGGCGTTATTTACTGAGTTTGGTGAGGTAACCAGTTTGCCCGGCCGCGATATTACCGCCAAAGATATCAGCAATGCCGATATCTTACTGGTGCGGTCGGTAACCAACGTTACTCGCGAATTGTTATCACATAATACGACGGTAAAATTTATTGGTAGCTGTACGATTGGTATCGATCATTTAGATACAGATTATTTGTCCGAGGCCAATATTACCTGGGCTAACGCACCGGGATGCAATGCCAATGCGGTGGTGCAGTATGTATTAACGGCGATGGCGATAGCTCAACCGGAGTGGTTAGATAAAACCATTGGCATTATTGGTTGCGGTAATGTGGGCGGTAGGCTCTATAAATGCTTAACCGCATTGGGCGTTAAGTGTGTTTGCTATGATCCACTGTTAACCGCTGCCTCCGATTTAACGCGGGTAGGTTTAGATGAGCTGCTTATTCAGGCGGACATAATTAGTTGTCATGTGCCACTAACAACCGGTGGTCGCTACCCTAGCTTTCACATGTTGGGCGAAAAAGAATTAGCCTTGATTAAAGATGCTGCGCTGCTAATTAACACTGGGCGCGGTGCGGTTATAGACGCTACTGCACTCAACAAAGAGATAGATCGGCGTAGTCTGCGGGGTAAAAAAATAAGTGTGGTGCTGGATGTTTGGGAAAACGAACCGATAGTGGATCATGCACTTCTAGATAAGATCACCTTAGGGTCACCTCATATTGCAGGCTATAGCATCGAGGGGCGAGAGCAGGGCACGTTTATGATTTATCAAGCTCTCTGTCGATTTCTAATGCAGCCCGAGAGTGTCGCGGCACACGCTCAATTAACTACCGATAAAAAAGCCGTTATGACAGCTTCAGTGTTTGAGGAAATAACAAGCGATGACACGGGTAAAGCTCTTGAAAATTTTAATCGTCTACTGCTTTCTTGTTATAATATTTGGCCTGATCATCGAGCTTTAAATCGTGTAGATAATTTTGACGGCTTGCGAAAAAATTACCCAGCGCGCAGAGAATACAGCCATTTTGTTTTACCTGAAGATTTTGCTAACGCTCAAATTCATCACTGGTTTAACACTATACAGCTAACCGTTATATAAGTAATAAGGTTGAATATGTCAGTTCAAGGACGTTTGTTTGCACGTTACTTAAATGATTTGCCAGCAGGTAAATTGGAGTGGATTGGACTGCGTCCCGCCCGCAAAGAGCCGATGCAGGTTGTCGAGTCGGCTGTGGCCATCCCTGGTTTTGGTTTGCAGGGCGATCGGCGTTGTCAGGGCAGTGAAGGGTCTGCCAGGCAAGTTACCATTATCAGTGTTGAATATATCGATACGATAGCACGACTATTAAAAAAGGACGCAATTGATCCCGCACTATTACGCCGTAATTTGCTTGTGTCCGGCATTAATTTAACAGCCCTGCGCCATCAGCGTTTCCAACTTGGCGACTGTATTTTGGAAGCTACTGCGCTGTGTCATCCCTGCTTGAGAATGGAGGCTGTGCTTGGCAAGAATGGCGTTGCGGCGATGCTTGGACATGGCGGACTCTGTGCAAAAATTATCACCGGCGGATTTCTTCAAATAGGCGATGACGTTAAGCATCTAGGTCCAGCTGCTTGATTGTGGGCTTAATCAATGACTTGATTTAATAACTTAATTAGAGAGCGTTCAGTGAAATTTACCCTTGAGCCCGTCGCAGTTATAAAAACGTGCTTTCCCGAAAAATTTGGTATTCCTCGGCAGTCTTCCTTGTGTCCTAGTGCCATTGGAGAATTGACTTTATTGCCACCTTTCAATCAAGCCGATGCGGTAGTGGGTCTAGAGCAGGTGAGTCACCTTTGGCTGAGCTTTATTTTTCATCGGCATGTCGACCGACAATGGAAACCTAAGGTTCGACCACCTCGTCTAGGTGGTAATAAAAAATTAGGCGTATTCGCTACTCGATCTTCTTTTAGGCCTAATCACATAGGTTTGTCTGTCGTCAAGTTAGAGTCTATTGAATTCAGACGTGAGCGCAAGGCTATGCGCCAGGAAGATACCCACGGTTCGCAGATAATTTTACATGTGTCGGGCATCGATTTACTGGATGGCACTCCAATTATCGATATTAAACCTTACGTGCCCTATGCCGATTGTATCTACGAAGCCTCTAATCTTATGGCATCCGCTGCGCCACTAACGATGTCTGTCAGCTTTCAAGCGTCGGCATGCCTTTTTCTCGACACACTAGCCGTCAATAAAAATAAGGCTAATGCCGATAATTTAAAAAATCTAATTATTGAAGTGCTGCAGCAAGACCCGCGCCCGGCATACCATGTAGCTGATCTAGCACGCACTTATAATATGCTTTTGTACCGCTTTGATATTAAATGGAGCTACCGATATGATGTTGATAAACTGCTCAATATTGATGTTGTGGAGATTGCAGACGTGCTTTAGCGCAGATAAAATAAAGCTATGTCGATAGCTGTCTATTGACTAAGTCGCAATTGATTTTTAAACATGACACTGGTGCAGTTTCTTTTTGAGTATTGACTGCTGGGTATAAATGATGAGTTATTGGGCTTACAAATGGAATTCTCGACAGCTGCAATCCATCATTAGTCAGCGCTTAAGCGTATTTTTATGGTTGATGCTTGTCGTGACTCCCGCTTGGTCTTGGGGGCCGCTGGGTCATCAGGCCATTTGCGATGGCGCTTGGCGCGCCAGTAGCGCCGCTACCAAAAAAGTAATCGCTGCAGCCGCAAAACGCATGGGTTACAACACCTTTGCTAGTGGATGTCTATGGGCCGATCACATCCGTGGGCAAAAAAAATATAATGTGATTAAGCGTCTGCATTACATGAACGTACCCAAGACTCAGGATCTACTCGATACAGATCCCTGCGGGGATATGCATCATAAAAAGCCGAGCTGTGTATTTTCAGCGATTACTTTTTATTCCAAGCGCTGGCATAATCTTCAGCTACCTAGGCGTGAGCGCGATGAGGCACTACTTTTAATGGTGCATTTTATTGGCGACATCCATCAGCCTTTACACGTCGGTTTTGCCGACGATCGCGGTGGCACCCGCAGGCCAATTGTTTTCGACGGGCGCATAGTCTCGCTACATAGATTTTGGGATACCGAGGTTTTATCGTGTTCGAGTAGATATTCTTGGCGACACCTAGGGCTGCGGCTGTTCAATAATCACCGGCATCACCTTGCAGCTAGTAAAATTCTTAGCTCCAATCAGAAGACGTCTTATCTTCATCCATCCTTGTTAGAAATCCGGGTTTGGGCGCAAGAGTCTTATGATTTGACTCGTAAAATCTACCAGTTACTAAAAGTACAGGACAGTACAGACTACTGTTCGATGTTTCATGATGCGGCAATAAAGCGCCTTGAACTGGCCAGTTTGCGTTTAGCATTGGCTCTTAAAAGCAACTAACTAGACATCTCATCATTTTTTTAGGTCCTACTGATAAGTTTTTACAAACTTTTATTACAGCCAAAGAGGCCCTCATGCGATGCTAAAAGACTTCGCCAGTTACCTGTTGCGGGCGGTAAGGTGCGTAATTATGTGCTTGCGTTTGTTGGAGTAACATATCCAGATAAGGTATGATTTGCGCATCGTAAAACTACAGATCCATTTATTTCAGTCCCAATCCGATTTAACCTTTTAATCCAACGAACCCACCCAAGACATTATGGAAATCAATCCCTACCTAATCACCCTCACTGAACTGCAACAGCGCACCGATGTGCTCAGGGGGTACCTTTGACTACGATGGTAAAAAAGAACAGCTTACCGAAGTTGAATTAGAACTGGCTGAGCCCGACGTTTGGAACGATCAAAAACGTGCGCAAGATCTAGGTCGCGAACGCGCTGCCCTCGAGCAGGTAGTAAAAACTATCGAAGATCTGGATCAGGGCGTAGCTGATACCCGCGAATTATTAGAAATGATTGTCGAGGATGGTGATGCATCTGCACTCGAGGATGTTGACGATGATATTAACCGGCTTAATAGCCATTTAAGTACACTTGAGTTTCGACGTATGTTTGGT
The DNA here is from genome assembly GCA_047638515.1 of Pseudohongiellaceae bacterium. Taxonomy (GTDB): domain Bacteria; phylum Pseudomonadota; class Gammaproteobacteria; order Pseudomonadales; family Cellvibrionaceae; genus CANLBN01. The sequence continues at coordinate 18,793 of JBLIME010000004.1, read as the reverse complement.
GGTGCAACCGATGCCAACAATGCCTATCTCGATATACAGTCAGGCTCTGGCGGCACTGAGGCTCAAGATTGGGCTGAAATGATGTTGCGTATGTACCTGCGCTGGGGTGACGCCCATGGGTTTAAAACCAATCTTGAAGAAGTTTCAGGGGGTGATGTTGCCGGTATCAAAAGTGCCACCATTCATTTTGAAGGTGCCTATGCTTTCGGTTGGCTGCGAACCGAGACCGGTGTGCATCGGCTGGTGCGTAAATCTCCATTTGACTCAAGTAGCCGCCGTCATACTTCCTTCGGATCAGTTTTTGTCGCTGCTGAAATTGATGATAACTTCGAGGTTGAAGTTGATAAATCTGATGTGCGTGAGGATACTTATAGAGCCTCGGGTGCAGGTGGCCAGCACGTCAATAAGACCGACTCTGCAGTGCGTTTGACCCATGAGGCTAGTGGTATTGTGGTGCAATGTCAGAGTCAGCGCTCGCAACATCAAAATCGTGATTCCGCATGGAAAATGCTACGCGCCAAACTTTATGAAAAAGAAATGCTCGAGCGCAACGTCGATAAGCAAGCGATGGAAGATAATAAAGCAGATATTGGCTGGGGTAGCCAAATACGCTCCTATGTTTTAGACGATCAGCGTATTAAAGATCTACGTACGGGCGTACAAACCAGTAACTGTCAGGCCGTGCTGGATGGTGATCTCGATCAATTCATCGAAGCTAGCCTCAAAGCTGGGCTTTAGTTGAGGTAACAGGTAAAAGTGAGTGTCGGACTAGTGCGTCGCTCACAAGTTGATCGCTGATAATGGTTGCCTGATAGTTCAGGGTTTTATCAGCTAGGTGCGTATAGAAAGACAACACCAACACTACATACATCAGTAGATGATGAAAATCATAAGTAAATACACAGGATAAGAGTTATCAGTATGTCTAACGAAAAAGCCCAAGACGAAAATCGATTGATTGCCGAGCGTCGTGAAAAGTTAACGTCTATTCGAGCACAAGGTTTAGCGTTCCCTAACGCGGTTAAGCGCGAGCATAAAGCCCTCGACTTACAGGCGCAATTTGGTGAGAAGACGAAGTTAGAATTAGAAGAGCTAGGCCATATCGTTTCGGTTGCAGGTCGAGTGATGGCGAAGCGTGGACCCTTCATGGTGTTGCAAGACGTCAGTGGTCAAATACAACTTTATGCAAGTAAAGATGCGCAAAAAACTCTCAAAGAAACAACCGGCCTTTGGGACTTAGGCGATATCGTTAACGTCAGCGGCATCCTACATAAGTCGGGCAAAGGCGACCTATACGTTGACTTAGGTGAATTTCAATTACTCACTAAAGCGCTGCGTCCGCTACCCGATAAATATCATGGCCTAGCGGATCAAGAGTTACGCTATCGTCAGCGCTATGTAGATTTAATTGTTAATCCCGAGGTGCGCGACACTTTCATTATGCGTTCGCAAGTGATTAGTTTTATTCGTAGTTACTTAAACGCTAATGAGTTTTTAGAAGTAGAGACACCAATGCTACAGGCGATCCCTGGCGGCGCAACTGCGCGGCCTTTTGTCACGCATCATAATGCCCTCGATATGGATATGTATCTGCGTGTTGCACCAGAGCTGTACTTAAAGCGCTTGGTCGTTGGTGGTTTTGAACGGGTCTACGAGATTAATAGGAACTTTCGTAACGAGGGCTTATCAACGCGACATAACCCCGAGTTTACTATGCTTGAGTTTTATCAAGCTTACGCCAATTACAATGACTTAATGAATCTAACCGAAGATATGCTGCGTCAGATTGCGCTACAGCTGCTTGGCACTACTGATGTAAAAAATACGCTTAAAAATAACGACGGCGAAGTTGTCGAAGAAAAAATCTATGATTTTGCTAAGGCTTTCACTCGTATTAGTGTATTTGACTCTATTTTGCATTACAACGCTGACATTTCAGCAGATGAGCTAGCAGACGAGGCCGGCGCGCGTAATATTGCTCAGCGACTTCATATTCCTTTAAAAGATTATTACGGCTTGGGTAAAGTTCAAATCGAAATTTTTGAAAAGACCGTCGAACACCGTCTTGACAATCCGACCTTCATCACTCAATACCCCACTGAAGTGTCTCCATTGGCACGTCGCAGTGACGGCGATCCATTTGTGACTGATCGTTTTGAGTTTTTTGTTGGCGGTCGAGAAATCGCCAACGGTTTTTCTGAGCTTAACGATGCCGAAGATCAAGCCGAGCGCTTTAAACAGCAAGTGGCAGAGAAAGACTCTGGCGACGATGAGGCAATGCATTATGATGCCGATTATATTCGTGCTCTCGAATACGGTTTACCACCAACTGCGGGTGAGGGTATTGGTATCGATCGTTTAGTGATGCTGCTGACTGACTCTGCCTCCATCAGAGACGTCTTGTTGTTTCCACATATGCGGCCCGAACAGTAACAACGAACTAGAAAAATTGGTTATGGCAATGCAAGCTACTATAAAGTTACATCAGTCTTGGCTCAAACATTTGGGCTCTGAGTTTGAGCAAGATTATATGCTTAAACTCAAACAGTTTTTAATAGCAGCAAGACAAAATAAACAACTTATCTACCCTAAAGGCGATTTAATTTTTAATGCCTTTAATACAACTCCTCTCGATAAGGTGAAGGTTGTTATCCTGGGCCAAGATCCCTATCACGGCCCTATGCAAGCCCACGGTTTAAGTTTTTCGGTGCCACCAGGCATTGCTATTCCACCGTCTTTAAAAAATATTTATAAAGAAATCGAGCGCGACTTGGGAATTAAAATGCCTAAGCAAGGTTGTCTCCACGATTGGGCCAAACAGGGTGTGCTACTGTTAAATGCAACCTTAACGGTAGAGCATGCGCAAGCGGGCTCGCATCAAAAAAAGGGTTGGGAAATTTTTACAGATCAGGCGATTAAAGTGGTTAACGATCAATGTGATCACGTTGTTTTTCTATTGTGGGGAAATTATGCGCAACAAAAGGGGCAATTCATTGACGCTAATAAACACCTCGTTTTGAGTTCACCGCATCCATCACCCTTGTCAGCTCATCGCGGATTTTTGGGCAACAATCACTTCTCCGAGAGCAACGCTTATCTCGAAGTAAATGGTAAAATTCCCATTGATTGGCAGATTGTTGTCTAAAGCTCGTGAGCTAGATAGCGGCGCGATGCGAGGACTAGTTTCAAGGTGCTAGGGGTTTAACATCTTCATGGCGCTCTCCATTTCAGCGCTCAAGCCTGTCGATTCGATGTGTGCCTCGGCTTCTAAGCCTAGACGTGTGAATGATGTGACTGAAGAGTAATCGATCTCACTGTACTCGCCGCCAGCATGCATTTGAGTTTGTATCATCGCTACCGTCACAAGGTCTGAGTAGTCGGCCTTGGGGATATCCCGAGTGAACTTTAAGTGATCGACGGGTATAGACTGCAGCTCTTTGGGGAAGTCCCACTTTCTTAAAATTGCACGTCCGATAATAGGGTGAATTGTTTTAATAACACGATCGAGGGAGAAGCTGTCTTTTAATAAATAAGGGTGTTCCTCTGCAAAGCTGAGAATAGGTAATTTGCCGATTTGATAGACAAGCCCTCCTAAGGTGGCTTGATCAGATCTCAGTTTAGTTCTGTGTTTACACAATATATGACATACACCAGCTATCTCACTCGAGCTTTGCCAAATTTGTCGCATGCGTGTATCAACTATGTTCGATGTTGCTTGAAACATTTGTTCCATTGCTAGGCCGACTGCAATGTTGGCGGTGTAAGCCATGCCGAGACGACCCAGAGCCATCTTCATATCTTTAATTTCTTGCGCGGCTCTAAAAATAGGGCTATTGGCTACCTTTACTATGCGTGCGCATAGCGCTGCGTCAGAGCTAATAACTTTTTCAATGTCGCCAAGGCTAGATTCTGGGTCTTCTGCTACATCACGCACTCTTAATGCAACCTCAGGTAGCGTGGGTAATACAAGTTGATCAGTTTTGATTAAACCAATTATTTCTTTGCTGACCTCTTGAACAATGTTGCTCATAAAATAATTTCGCCATCTCAGATAGGTATTTTAAATGTTAGCTTCTGTTATAGCATAAGGCAGAGGCTGTGCTTGAAGTTTCTGCTGATAATTTTGATCAACAAAAACTTTATCACCAATTACTGCTTCTTCAGTGACTACTGCAAGAAGAATTTGTCCACTCTTAATGGGTGCTGAGAGCGCCACATGTCCAATAGCCTGTTTCTTATCGGGCGTATACAAAGGCGTGTTGGGCAGTAGTGGTGTACTGGCATCGACTGAGAAATGATAAAGGTGCTTTTTGAGTTTTCCAAGATAGTGCATTCGAGCCACCACTTCTTGACCCGTGTAGCAGCCTTTAGTGAAACTGATCGCCTCGCGCAGCACTTGAAAATTAAGCATTTGTGGAATAAATACTTCAATCGTCTCTTTACGAACCTCGGCGATACCTTGTTTAATGTTATCGATACACCACTGTTCATCGCCCGACGCTAGTGACATGAAAGCACTTACCTGTTGCGCATTAACAGCCGCAACCCAAAGTTCAAAACGCTCGTCGTCAAGCTTAATTAGAGTAATACCTGAAGCTGAGTGAGTCGCCTCTCCCACTAAATCCGGAATAGCAAGTCCTAGAGCTTCTAAAGGAGCTAAATTTTTGCCTTTATAGCCGATAATACGATGTGATTCCGAGGCGTTGATTAGTTCTACTTTAGAAAAAATACTGTATTTTTTTAACTGTGCGTGGGCATCAACTAGTAAAGGTGCGTGAATAGACAGGGCGACAGTGTCCTCGTCAGTCTGGCAGGCTAAAAAGCTAAACAACATTCTGCCTTTGTGGGTGCAGTGAGCACCCAATATCGACTTACTTGCACTATTGCTGATTGCTAGCTGCTTAATGTCGCAGGTAACCTGGCCTTGCAAAAATTTTTGTGCGTCGGGGCCCTTTAATAACAAGAGCTGGTGATCTTTTATTTCTAAAAATGTATTCATAGAAGCCTTAATCGATTGGTTACTGGTGGCTGGAAACCTATTGTATCAATAGGGTCGCACTAGATGTCAGCGAATTTCTTAGATGTCATGTCGAATTTGCTAACTCTGCAGCGTCTGATGTCGCTAATAGTCTGTTAGCATTATCAATGTCTTCAAAAGTATAAATTCAAAATTACTTTCGCTAGCGACGACGTTTGTTCACCGGCAAACGTATAGGTAAATGAATTATCAGAAGTTAATTGAGTTTGTTCTTGAGTATTATAAAGGTATTCATTATTGTATGACTAATTACCTAATCAAAAATTCACTTATTATTTAACAGTAGGAAGTAAGATGGAATATAATCGTCTAGTATGGGCAAGTCGCCGTGGTATGCTAGAGCTAGACTTGATACTGCAGCCATTTATAGAGAACGTTTATAGAAATCTCCATGGTTCGGATCAACAATGTTTTGATCTACTACTAGAAGAGCAAGATCAAGATTTATTTAATTGGTTCTTGAAAAAGCAGGACCCCGATAATGAAAATTTGCTAAGGATAGTGAAAATCATTCGTGAAAAATCTAACAAATTTGCCAGTCAGCCCGATTAATGGTCAACCGTTCCAGAGGGCGTCACCAACAGTCATCCGCATCAACCCATCAAAATGCCTATTAAAACTTGTTACTGGCTTACATGTGCTCATCATTGCATCATTCTTATGCTCGTACCTGTCGCTGCACTGGGCACAAATACCCGTCATCTTACTGTCTGTGCATTTGGGCTTTTATTGGAATCAATGGCGGCGTCAACCTAGTTTTCGCTTGCAATATTTAGCGGAGCGTTGGCATTTACGTCAGCAGCTACGAAACCTTGATGTTGCTGCTGCAGAATCAACAGCGGGAACTCGCTTATCCATCGAAGCTTGTTATTATTGGTCTCGTTTTTTAGTAGTCCTAATCGTTGATGATGGGTCACAAAAGTCTCGACAGCAATATATACCATTGCTTTATGATTGTTGCTCTGCCGCTGAATTTCGTTTTATCAAGGTAATGAGCAAAACTATGTTAGCCTCATAGGCGTGATAATAAATTGGCCGAGGCAACAAATATCGCGTCAAATTCAAAGCAGAGTGATACGGATTCTAGGAGACGATCTGGTTGCCTTGTGGTTTATTGATGACGCCCTAATGGTTGTATTTGATTGATTCGCCATCGTCAGTATCTATGTCAGTATTCATCGGTAAAGCAGTCTTTGACCTACTGTTTATCGATTTCGTGTGTGTCTACTGTGTCGGAGTTGATCCCTGGGGGTGTTAGCTAGGCGATTGGTTCAGTGTCAGCTGCGCATCCTCGTAAAACCACGTCAATCGTTCACTATATATCCGTCGATTGTGAATAAAAGCACGAAAAAGCTTTAGGGTTTTAATGGGGACGCTGATTAACTTCCGCTTAATGTTTGCTTTTATTATATTTGGACTATTCCGCAATTAAGGCCGTAACATGTGTAGGCCGTTGTTTTTATATAGATTTACTTCTTAGTCGATGCCTCAAAAAAAACGAGACGACACTTGTTAAATGAACTCAACTCAACACTTTTATTATTTAAATAGGAAAGCCCATGGCTATTAAATTGTACGACCTTGCAGGTAGTGACCCAGAAATTCTATTCAGTCCTTATTGCTGGAGAGTGCGCATGTCGCTGCTGCACAAAGGTTTAGAGTTTACATCAATACCCTGGCGCTTTTTAGAAAAAGAAACTATTGCTGAATCCGGCCACAAGGCTGTGCCAGTGATTAACGACGACGGCACTTGGGTGGGTGATAGCTGGAAAATCGCTAAATATCTAGACGAGAAATATCCCAATCAGCCAGCGCTGATGAATGGTGCTCAGGGCGAAGCTCACGCCTTATTAGTTCACGAATTGTCTGCAAACCTAATATTCCCCGCAGCAATTCCTATTGCAGTTTATCCCGTTAGCCAACTTTGTGATGAGGAAAATCAGGCTTACTTTATCAAGACGAGAGAAGCGGCACTTGGGGCTAAGTTAATTGACCTAAATGCCGTGCCGGCAAAGGGCAAGGCTAATCTTTCTAAGGCGTTATTACCTTTTAATAAGATGCTTAAGGTAACGCAATTTATTGGTGGTGATACCCCTAGCTATGCCGACTACTGTTTATTTGGCGTTTTAAAATGGGCCGATGTTGTTAGCCCATACAGACCAATTAATGACGGCAGTGCTGTAGGTGAGTGGTTCATTCGTCTAGAAAATATGTATGGTGGCCATGCAGCTAACGCCCCTACGGTGCGTAATCGTTAATTACCGGTGGTATCGAGCATTAGATACTATTCCAACCCTGCTAATTATCTGTTAAGTTTTTTTTGATAGGTAGTTAGTAGACACAAAAAACAAGAAACGCGTTTTATTGGGATAAACAACACAGCGCAGTTCCTCAGAGATTGCCCCCAGACGAACTTGATAATTACTTGAGGGCCAGTAGCTTTGAGCGCTAAACGAAATAGCGGCGTAAAATTGCAAAAACTACTGCATCTTTAATGACGAACTATTAACGGGTAGAGTCGTCAAACTATCTAAAAACTATTCAAAAACTCTAGCCCACAGCATTGAGTGGATCAGCTGCTGTCGAGTGTAACGTGCAGTTAGCGGCGTTACTAAGCTCGGCGCTGCCAATAAGTGCGGTATTGTCAAGTGCCCACTGTTAGCTCTTAAAATATTGAGCCGCAGGTCTGCAATTAGGCACAATGACTAGATTGAACGGCAGTCTAGCTAGGTAGAGGACTTTTGACACATCAACCTTATAAAATTTTAAATTATTGATGGTTATGCACTGAGCCGACGCCTGCCATCGGTTTAATGCGTCTTCATTTCAAATTTGCAGCTGCAAGAGCCATTGAGTAGTTGATAACTTTGGCTGTCGAGTGCAGTCGGTCGCCGAGAATTTATACAAAATCTTTCTCCAGCCTTTGTCCAATAGATACACACTGTGCCAATAAGCCAGTAATGTGTTCTTTGCTCATAAACTCATTGGCAATAATCAAGCGTATACCGACTCGACCTTTATAATGCGCATAGTCACTGTAAGCTCCACCCTCTGCCATCATTGCCTTGGTGATAGCCATATTTAATTGACCGACAGCTACTTCGTTTTCTGCATTAACTGCTTTAAGTGTTTTTGGAATATATCTAAATAACACGTTCAAATAAACCGCTGGTGCCAACATCTCTAACGCGTGCTCAGCGTCGATTTGTTCGACGCAAAAATCTTTGGTAGCCTGCAAGTCATCAATCTTTTTAGCAAAGCCTTGTCTGCCTATCGCTTTCCAGCTAAGCCATACCTTAAGTGCATCGGCACGTCGTCCACACTGAATCGAACGCTCACCCAAGTTGTAACTAGCATTTGCATCTTGGTGAAACAAATATTCACCACCACCACCGGCAATGCAAGTCTTAAGACAACCCGCTTTTTTGACTAAAATAACTGCCGCAGTTATTGGTACGTTCATCAGCTTATGAGCATCCCAAGCAAAAGAGTCAGCTAAATGTGAATCTTTGATGAGTGTTTTATGGGCATCAGAGAACAATACCGGCGCTCCCCAAGCGCCATCAATGTGCAGCCAGATTTTATATTTTTGAGCAATCTCACTCGCCTCAGCGACGCAATCATAAGCTCCAATCACGGTTGTCCCCGCGGTTAGTCCAATAAAAAAGGGTAGGTCACCAGCAGCAAGAGTTTGTTGGATTGCTTGCTCTAGTGCTTGGGGTATCATTTGGCCATCAGCATCGGATGCAATACTGATTAGATTATCGCTACCGATGCCTAAAATATTTGCTGCGCGTTGGTTAGAATAATGTGCCTGGTCGGAAACGTAAGCCACTAGTTTTCGACCCGCTAAGCCTTGTGCCTTTGACTCCGGATATGCCTGGTGACGCGCTAGCATCATACCAATCAGGTTGGCTTGACTGCCTCCAGCAACCATCACGCCCTCGCCATCGTTAAAGCCAATTAATTGATTCCATTGACGAATGAGTTCTAGCTCCATTAATGTAGCTACAGGCCCCACTTGGTAGGTGTGCATGGTCGAGTTTGCAAGACTGGTTATCCAATCACCTAAGAGTGCGGGGTAATTAACACCAGAATACAATAATTTATTAAAGCCAGGTTGAGAGACGTCGGGACTATAGGCAATATAGTCTTTAATAGCATTTTCTAAATCGTCGGTACTGCAGCCTGCTTCACCAAGGGTAAGATTAAGTGTCGATTCTAATTCGCTGGCAATAGGTGTTTTGGATACCGGGCGGTCTTGTGTCATCCATTGCCTGACAGCTCTAGAAAGTATGTCGAGATAATCTTGCATAAGAAAGAAGCTCTTGAATAAGTGATGAATTTAGAGGGACTGCTTAGTCATAGCAGTGGTTCATTTTGATTTATTATAAAGGAGGCTGTGGTAATAGGCTTATGCTGTTTACTTTCGAGACGATAATTTTTCAGCATAAGAAGCAGTGAAATATTGTAAAAAGTAGCTGACTACTCGCAATTAAGGTTTGTCAGCGTCAAGATAACAGCCAACACATTTGTCTAGTGGTTGGTTTTTGTCTGTAGGTGTGCCCAGATCAATTTAGCGGTCGGATGCCTTGCCTCGCGGATACGGTAAAGCTTTATGGTCAACGCAACTGGCATCATGGTGTCACTCAAGTCAAATAACTGTTTATTGGCTAATTCTTTAGTGATCAAGCTTTTAGGTAGCCACGCCATGCCTTCACCTTGAAGAGTGAGTGCCTTCAAGCCTTCAGATAGAGCATTTTCGCAAATAGTGTGAAAGTTGATTTGATTTGACAGGTATGGCAGGCACTCCTGATCAATCAGCTGCCCAAAAAAAGATTCAGCTGGATGACTTAACAAATTGATGGTTTGCGATTGCTCAGCTGGTTTATCACAGTTGCTTAATGCATGGAGTGGTAGCCCATTACTATCGACAGCAGACACTGGCATCAGTGTATCGTAGCCGATGGCTAAGCTCTCTATGCCTTGCTTATAGAGTTGCTGAAAAGGATCACCAGATGCTTTTTTAGCGCTTATGGGTGCGGCGTAGGCTAATAAAAAATCAGTGTTTCCAGCAATAAACTTCTCAATAATATCGTGTAGGTTACCTGTGTCAACACGCAGCGTTGTATTTTTAATTAAGGGTTTTAGAACCTTAATCCATGTCGGAAAAAAAGCCACCGTCAGCGCGTGTTGTGCTAGTAGCATCACTTGATTTTGGGAGTTTTCAATACTGCGTACATGCTCGCGACTTTGATCAATTTTTTCAATGAGGCCGTGTGCTTCGCCTATAAACGCTTGTCCTGCCGTGGTGAGCTGAGTCGGGTATTGATTGCGGTCCACCAGATTGACGTCTAACCAATTCTCTAGTGAGCGGATCCGACGACTGAACGCTGGTTGGGTAACAAAGCGTGACTCGGCGGCTTTAGAAAAACTTTTATGATCTGCAAGTGCGATAAAATCTTTTAACCATTTCAGTTCCATTTTAGTTCCATTGATTAATCACTGATTGTTGACAACGGGCAACACTATAACAAAAAGTATGCACTCATTCTAAAATTGGCATTTGCCAGTTATCGATGTAGCTCTTACTATGATCATTATCACAAAGATTTATGCCTCATTGATAGTGAATTGTTAGTGACATATGTATTTTTTAACGACAGTAACAATGTGTTGGAGAGACCCATGGAATATATTAAAAAATCAATAGCGGCTGTTGCTGAGAGTGATGAAAAGATCCATCACGCTGTTAAGGCGATGCTGGCAGAAATAGAAAAGACGGGTGAGAATGCTGTTAAAGCCTACGCAAAACAATTTGACCAGTGGGAGGGTGACTTTATTTTGAGTGACGCTAAGCGCGCTGAGCTGATTGCTCAAGTTCCACATCAAGTCCGTCTCGACATTCAGTTTGCCTACGCTCAGGTAAAAGCCTTCGCAAAAGCTCAGCTAGGAAGTCTCACCGAGTTTGAAATAGACACCGCCGAGGGCGTTAAACTCGGTCAAAAAATAATACCGGTGAGTTGTGCAGGTTGTTATGTTCCCGGTGGTCGTTATTCCCATGCCGCCTCTGCAATTATGAGCATCGCCACCGCGAAAATTGCGGGTGTGAAGACAATAGTGGCCTGCTCCCCGCCTAAAAATGGCAGTATTCATCCCGCCATTGTTTATGCCATGGATTTAGCCGGCGCTGATATCATTTTGCAAATGGGTGGTGTGCATGCAGTTGCAACTATGGCCAAAGGTTTGTTCACCGGCGTGCCTGCTGATATTTTAGTTGGACCCGGCAATGGTTATGTTGCCGAGGCAAAACGTCTGCTATTTGGTGAAGTAGGTATCGATGTTTTTGCAGGCCCAACCGAGTCTGCTATTATTGCAGACGATAGTGCGGACCCAATGACGATTGCTGTCGATCTTGTCTCCCAAGCTGAGCACGGTTATGATTCACCAGTTTGGTTGTTTACGACAAGCCGACGTGTGGGTGAAAAAGTTGCAGAGATTATGCCTAAAGTCGCGGCTGATATGCCTAATCACGAGGTGGTTAACGGTGCTTGGGATACCCACGGAGAAATTATTTTTTGTGAGACACGCGAAGAGTGTGTCACGGTTAGTGATGAGTATGCAGCCGAGCACTTACAGGTTTTTACCGAGAATACAGACTGGTGGAAAAGCCGTTTAACCAACTACGGTTCATTGTTTTTAGGCGAGGGAAGTACGGTTACTCACGGAGATAAATGTTCTGGCACAAACCACATCCTGCCCACTAAAAAAGTGGCGCGTTACAGTGGTGGTCTGAATGTACATAAGTTTTTAAAGATATTAACCTATCAAGAGATTAGTGAATCTGCCAATATAGATTACAGTGCGGTTGGTTCCAGGATTTCTCGTGTCGAAGGTATGGAGGGTCACGCGCGCGCATGTGATTGGCGGTTGCGGAAATACTTTCCCAACGAGCAGTGGGACTTTCAGGTCTATGATCAAGAGCATTACTTATGAAATTGTCGTCTATAAGAATAATTAAATGAGCAGTTAGGTCTATGAAAATATTTAAGAAACCATTTACACAGCAAGAGCCCATACCAGAAGTTGGTATTGCTGCGGCCGTCGAGGTGATGCGCTCAGGTCGATTGCATCGTTACAACACGCTACCCAATGAGTTAGGCGAGACTGATCATTTAGAGCTGGAGTTCGCTAAAATTATGGGCCTACCTTACTGTCTAGCTTGTTCCTCCGGAGGTTATGCGCTGCATATCGCCATGCGTGCTGCAGGTATAAAAGCCGGTGATAAGGTGCTGTGTAACGCTTTTACTTTGGCACCGGTGCCGGGAGCTATTCACAATAGTGGCGCTATACCGATACTTGTCGATGTAGCGGATAATTATAAAATAGACTTAGATGACCTTGAGTTAAAAGCAAAAAACAGCGGTGCTGGCTTCTTTATGCTGTCACATATGCGTGGCCATATCGCCGATATGGATCGTATTGTCGAGATTTGTGAGCGCACTAACATAGTGTTGATTGAAGATTGCGCACACACTATGGGTGCTAGTTGGAAGGGTAAGAAAAGTGGTAGTTTTGGCGACGTCGCCTGCTTTAGTACTCAAACTTACAAGCATATTAACTCCGGTGAAGGCGGTTTCTTAATTACACCCCACGATGACATCATGGCCAGAGCCATCATGTATTCAGGGTCGTACATGTTGTTCGATCGTCACCAAGCATCACCACCTAAAGCTGCATTCGACTCTATTCGTTATGAGACCCCAAACTACAGTGGGCGCATGGACAACCTAAGAGCAGCCATCCTAAGGCCACAATTAGCAGATTTGCAGGCACAGTGCAGTCGCTGGAATCAAAGCTATACAACCTTAGAGAAAATACTTAATAATTGTGCACAGATTGTTATACCTGCGCGTCTGGCGGATGAAGAATTTGTTGCCAGCTCTATTCAGTTTTCAGTACCTACATTAGCAGCTGATCAAATACTGGAGCTGGTAAAAATTTGCCATGCGCGCGGCATTGTTATTAAATGGTTTGGTGCTAAAGAGCCGCAAGACTACACCAGTCGTTACGACAGTTGGCGTTATATTGAGCAAATGCCCTACCTACCTAAAACGGAGAAGGTGTTGTCGTCCTTGCTTGATATGCGTATACCGCTTACTTTCAGTCAACAAGACTGTGAGCTAATCGCAGATATTATTGTCGAAGTAGTTGGTGAGGTAGCAGCCGTGGCGACAGACGAGGTTGTCGCAGTAAATTGATAAAGCGGTATCACAAAGCTATGTTGTTGAGCTCGATCAAGAACATACAAAGTTTTGTCTACGTTCCTTTTATGGGTATTGAATAATACTGCCTAAGTTGAGACCAATGCTTCTTGTGCCGACAACCCCCGTCAGCATTGAGTCAAATAGAATTGGTCTAAGCCGTCACTGCTAGCGCACAGGTTGAATTTCGCAGCAACACCGGGTGTTGCTGAAGGGTTGTAGTTATGTCGAAAAAGTACTGCAATCGCTTACACCCGTCCTCTTGCCGCCGATATCTCGATTTCTGAATCTTGGCAGTACTTAACCGCTGCAATCGCGCATACAGGATTTTTGCTGAGTAGCTTAGCTACATCGGTCGCTCTGAATCTTTTGAGTGTTTTCGTTAAAGGTTATGTTTTTTTCTAAAAGTAAAGCCATCTGTTAGTGACCCCATCACCATAAACAGTGGCGATACAACAAATAGTGAGTTAACAATATCGCTCATCGAATGGGTTTATGAAAAGTTTCTGCCGGTATTTACAGTAATTAATGAAATTACCAGTAAACCTAGCTGATTAAGGCAATTCAATTTTAGTATAGGTTGCCTACCACGCTAAAAATAACGGCGGGCATAGACGATGGTATAGCCGCTATTAGTCTTGGCCTGAGGAGAAATATAAAACTATGGTTGTTAGATACTTATTAGTGACAACTAAATATATTGTCAAAATTGACCCGCATCTACTTGAGGTAAAAATTATGAGCCACTACAAATAATCGTGTGCTAGTGATTGCAGCTATAAACGATGCAATAAGTTAGTTGTCTCTGTTGCCGAATAAAAATCTGCAAACATCATTGATACGCTCATAAATGTTAGCAGTAGGTTGCAGATCATGAAGTGAAAAGTCAAAAACAGCAATGCGTTTGTGGATGTATGTCCTCCACATAAAATAGTGCTGTGGTGGCGGCGGTAGCCGCAACCGCATTCAGACCAAGAATGTTCCTAGTAAAGAGAGATAAATACCGACTTGAGCACCACAGACGATTAAACATCAGAGTTTTACTGTTTGTCTATTGATTATGTTTGAGGTATCGTTAATAAAACGCCAGAGTTGATTGATGAATAGTCAACACAAGATGACCAAGCGAGTGTTAGCTTTAGCTAAAGTTAGAGTGGGTAAATTTAAGTTCTGCTTTTAAGTGATTATTGAGTTGATCTTTACCGCCTATATACTTTTCGTCTAACCATATTTGAGGCACGGTAACTGGTGTTTTAGGGCCAATAATGGGCTTTACACGTGCAATCATTTCATAAAGTGCTCTCGGTTCTTTGACAACATCATAATATGTAAAAGGTACCTTAGCATCTGTTAAAATTCTTTTGGCATCGGTGCAATGCGGGCAGCTGGCTTTACCGAAAACAGTGTTTCCAGCGATCGTTGACTTTGTAGCATAAGCTTCCACTACCGCCTGTGTTAACAGGCCACGATTAAGTGCTCGACCTTGGCTGATAACTTTGTTGTCGACAATGACAATAGGTGCATGAAAGCCACCTTTAACGAGTGGTTTCCACCATTCACTAAGCCAGTCCCGCATTATAAGCTTTACTGGAATACCCTCAAGCTCAGTTGCAATTGTGTCTTCAATGACATCCCCAGTCAAAGAACATTCACCACAGGGAATATTTACCATAAATGGCCCCCAGCTCCCGGCCCATCGATAGACAATAATACTAATTTCTGCTGTTGACAAAATACGCTTTCCTTAGAGGTGTTTATAAGCACCGCTGATAAAGTTATTTGAGCTGATTGACAGCTGTTGCTCTGCTAGGTCATTTGAGTGGCGAAATATGATTAAGTTCATTAGACTAGGTAACTCCGACGAGCTGCTTAACAACAATCTGAAATGTAGACCTAGTGTTAATTAGAATTATGTTGCCCGCGAGTTTTTTTAACAATTCTAATTAACATTAAATCAACAAACACGCTATTTAAGCTTAAAACTTACTTAGACACACCTCAGTAATCGCTAAGCTTATTTAGCCTTAATACTCTTATTTTTTTGTTTTGGAGCAGAGTGCGAATTTCTGCGCGAGTCAACAGTTAGCATCGAGCATCTGGTCGCATTAGTCTAGTTGGCAATTGCTCGTACTAACGACAGCATTATCCTTCTCATCATTACTACTATAGAAATCACCCTAGCAGTTTTTATCAATGATCAAGTGCTAGCTTTTCTAAGCTAACACTTGACTCGACAGACCGACTGTCGAGAAGTTATTTTCAAAAAACTGAGGTGTCTGTGTTCCTTGTGACATTCATTAGAACTTATCATTTCAAGCTAACGATTAGGCTCTGACATATCAGTGGGTCAGTGATCAGGGATTAAAATAATTTTTGCAGCAGCTGTTTTGCCTTGTGATAAATCTAAAAAAGCACTGCTGCCTTCACTCAATGGGCGTTGCTCTATCCAGTTTAAGTCGCCAAGCTTACCGCTGTGCAAAGCTTCTACTGTATCTCTGAAGTCTTTCATCGTGTAGGTGTAACAGCCGCTAAAGGTGATTTCCTGTAGCGTAAATTTACGGATATCTAAGCCATCGTTACTGTCCATTAAGCCAATATGAATGATTGTGCCACCGGGTTTGACCGCTTTAGAAGACGCTTCGCGAGTTGCGCGACCGCCGACAGCATCAAGCACTATATCAAAACTATTGTCTTCTGGACCTGCATCATTGATCGGGTCGTAAAGCTCACAAACCTGTGTTTTTCTAACAGTTTCACGACGTAACGCATTAGTCTCTCCTAATAAAAGATTGGTGCAACCAAAACTAGCTAGTACTAGCGCTGTTGATATGCCAATAGCACCGCCGCCCAAGACTAATATTTTAGCCTCACTTAATGGGCATGCTGACGCTGCTTGGGCACGCATGACTGCATGCCAAGCGGTCGCTACAGGTTCGGTTAGGGCCGCATTTAAATAACTCATAGCCTCGGGTATGGCAACAAGATTGCGTTCGGGCATTCGCAACAGTTCAGAAAAAGCCCCTTGGCGTGGTTGCATACTGATTATTTGGCGTTGTTGACATAGGTTTTCCCTGTCACTTGTGCAGTAGCTACAAGCGCCGCAGGTGACTAAAGGGTTGACGACAACACGGCTGCCGGGTTGGCTGCCACTAATCACTTCGCCACTTACTTCATGGCCTAAAATTAGTGGCGCAATGCGGCGTTCATCGTGGCCAAAGTAGGCATGCATATCTGAACCACAAATACCGCTGGCTTGAACACGGATAAGTGCTTCACCCGATTCCGGGATAGGATCGGGCTCAGAGCGATACTCTAACTGGCTGGTTCCGGTATAAACTAATGCTTTCATAAGTGCTTTCCTTTATTGTAAAGGCTGTGTTTATGTGGATGGCTTCTAAGACCAAGGTTTTATCGCGCGCCTACCTATTACGCGCCTATTTATTTGGCCATAAAGCCGCCGTCAACGGCAATCACTTGCCCCGTTACATAACTCGAGGCGCGTGAGGCTAAAAATATAGTAGTGCCATCTAGATCAGCTAATTCACCATTGCGCCCAATAGCGGTCATGTTGGCGTTGTGTGCGAGTATTTCAGGATTTTCGTAGACGGCTTTAGTTAATTCGGTGGGAAAAAATCCCGGGGCTATAGCATTCGTCATTATGCCATCCGCCGACCAAGTTTCGGCCATTGCTCGTGTAAGTTGTGTTATGCCGCCCTTTGAGGCGCCATAAGGTATGCTGTTGGCGAAGGCACGATAAGATTGCAGCGAGGCAATATTAATAATACGGCCACTGCCTTTTTGCTTCATTCCAGCTACGCAGTGTCGAGCTAGAAAAAATGGCGTCGATAGATTAATGTTGAGTGTCCGATCCCACGTCTCATCAGTTATGTTATCGACCGCTTCGCGTAAATTAATACCCGCTGCATTGATGAGAATGTTGGGTGCGCCAAAGATATCAGTGGCGGTGCTGACAATATCGCCAAGACAAGAACGATCCGACAAATCTGCAGCAATGGTTGCGACTGAGTCGTCAGTTGCAAACTCAGTTTTCGCTTGCGCTAAATTTTTCTCGCTGCGCGCAACTAGGATTACCTTTGCGCCCGCATTTAATAACGCCCATGCCATACGCTTACCAATACCCGAGGAGCCGCCCGTACAAAGAGCAATATTACCCGTCAGGTCAAAAAGAGAGTGCATGGGGTTGGTCATTATCTACTCCAGTAAAACATGATTAATAAGTTATCTAAGGGACTTAGGCTAGCTACTTAACCTAGGTCCCTTGGCAGCAGCTACTTGTCTAGACTACCTAGGTTGAAAGTTTCGTTAGGGAAATATTTTGCCAGACGAATATCACCTGTCCTTGCGTGACCTTCCATACCTTCTCCGCGAGAAATGCGCGCGGTAGTTGCAGCGACATCTCTAGTGGCTTCATGGTTTTGACGTTGATAGGTAACGACCTTAATAAATTTAGAGGCACTCAAGCCACCCGTGTAACGACCAGCGCCTTTTGTGGGTAGGATATGGTTGGTACCAGAACACTTATCACCGAAGGCTACAGTTGCCTCTTCGCCAATAAATAAAGAGCCATAATTTTTTAAGCGTGCAAGCCACCAGTCTAAATCTTCAGCTTGGACTTCAAGATGCTCCGCGGCATATTGATCACTGATTACTGCAATCTCTTCACGATCACTGCATAAAATGACCTCACCGTAATCCCTCCATGCCGCAAATGCGGCATCGCGCTGAACTTGCGGAAGTGATTCGATGTGGCTTGGCATTCTTTCAATAACAGCATCGGCAAGTTCGCGCGAGTCGGTAAATAACCATGCTGGAGAATCTGGTCCATGCTCAGCCTGACCGACTAAATCACAGGCAACAATATCTGGATCTGCAGTATGGTCTGCAATAACGGCAATTTCTGTTGGTCCAGCAAACAAGTCAATACCGACACGGCCAAATAGTAATCGCTTAGCTTCGGCAACAAATTTGTTACCTGGACCCACTAATATGTCAGCCGGCTGGTCGGTAAATAAGCCATAGGCCATTGCTGCAATACCCTGCACACCACCCATCTGTAAAATAACATCGGCACCCGCTAGGTCCATTGCATAGACAATGGCGGGGTGCATACCTTGTTCGCCATGGGGCACAGAGCAGGCGATAACATTTTCGACACCGGCAACCTTAGCGGTAGCGACACTCATAATCGCAGAGGCGATATGCGCATAGCGACCACCGGGAACATAGCAACCGGCTGTCGTCATCGGAATTAATTTCTGGCCAGCAAATAAGCCGGGGCTAAGTTCGACTTCAACCTCCACCATGCTATCGCGCTGTGCTGCAGCGAAGCGACTAACGCGCTCATAGGCAAAGTTAATGTCATCTTTCAACTGTTGTGAGACTAGTTTTTTACTCGCCTCGATTTGATCGCGAGTCATAATGGGTGAGCCTTGATCCCAGCCATCAAGTTTCTTAGCATATTCTAGTGCTT
>JBLIME010000003.1:0-37671 GCA_047638515.1 Pseudohongiellaceae bacterium | reverse complement strand
GGTCATCCAAGCGCTTATGGTAAATAAGGCTGACTAAGATGTCGCCTGTCAGGGTACTTAAAAATTCCACTTGAAAACACTTTTTACGCGTAATTTCATGTTGGCAGATAGCATCTAAGAGCTTGGGCATCAATAGATTAATAGACTTTGCAGCGACGGGGAACTGCTGAAGGTAGACGAGCTTTTGTGTCGTCTTCTCGGTCATAGCAAAATGTGATTGGTCGCCATCATGCCAAACTTTAAATTCCGCCCGCAGTCGATAATATCTTCGAGGCGATTCAAAAACACGCAGGGCAATATTTTTGCTGTAACGGATCGATTGATCGAGGAGCTCTTTAAAAGCGCACACTTTGCTATTTAGTTGGCTTTGATAATGAGTCTCGTCGATCACCTCCTCACCCAGTATATCCATTAACTCTTTGATGCTCATTATTGCGGCCTGTGTTTTTAAGCTGACTACGGTTCTAGTCAGTAAATTATTTGATTGAGAATCATAAACGAAATTATCGAGGACTTCATAAGTATTATTGTCCTGACTATTACGTGATTGCTTTGTATGAAGACGACGAGTATATTTCACTCATCAATTCATTAGCTTATCGAAAATTAGTCCCTCCTCAGATATAAAGAGTCATTCCATGCTCGACATACTCGCTGCTGCAACCATGCTCTTTTTAATTATGGACCCGTTAGGTAACCTGCCTATCTATATGTCTGTACTTAAAACGCTAGAGCCTAGGCGCCGGCAGCTTATTATCTTTAGAGAGTTGATTGTTGCGTTAGTTATTCTAATGCTGTTTTTGCACAGCGGGCAGGTCGTTTTAGATTTTTTGAAGATTGATCAAGAGACCGTCAGCATTGCCGGTGGCATTATTCTATTTTTGATTGCGCTGCGAATGATTTTTCCGCAGCCCGGAGGTGTAATGGCTTTAACCCCGGGGGAGGAGCCCTTTATTGTTCCGCTGGCTATTCCCTTAATTGCCGGTCCATCAACAATGGCTTCTCTGATCTTGTTGTCGAATCAAGAACCCAATAAGATGATGGAGTGGAGTATTGCTTTGTTCGCAGCCTGGGCTACAAGCGCACTTATTCTGTCATTCTCGAGTGTTTTTCATCGCCTGCTCGGAGAAAAAGGTCTTAATGCTGTTGAGCGTTTGATGGGGATGATTCTAGTGATGATAGCCATTCAAATGTTCCTTAACGGCATATCTGCCTACGTAAATACTATTTCAATTTAAATCTCATGTAATTTAAGACGCACGGCGTCTGGCCATCAACAGTTATGACATCACCTATACAAATGCAACCTGAAGTTAACTCTCGGCCACAAGCTGACTCTCTGGGTCAACTTGAGGCCAGGTCACAACTTGACCGTGAACCACAAGTTGGCTCTCAATCCCAGGTCGTCACAAGAGCTCGACGGCCTCAATATTTTCCAACAGTTTATCCAAGCCTCGAGCTTTCAGCTAAATTTCGCTCGGCGCCAGAAGATTTTGTTGTTCATGAAAACTTAGGCTTTAGCCCATCGAACAATGGTGAGCACTGTTTGATACACATCGAGAAAATAGGTCAAAATACCCACTGGGTCGCTGAACAGTTAGCGCTGCTTTTGAAACTTGACAGCAAGGCAGTCGGTTATTGCGGTCGTAAGGATAGACATGCGGTGACCCGTCAATGGCTGAGTATTTATGACCCGCATCGAAACATCGATTTTTCCGACGAGCTTGGCAGTAATATTGGTATTGACGGGGTTAAGCTTTTAGAAACTACACGGCATAGCCATAAATTAAGGCCAGGTGATCATCAAAGCAACCATTTTTATATTCGCCTTAGAGACGTCAAACGACTCAATCACAGTGCTACTGAAGATGGTTTAGTGGATGACTCGACAAACGGTACTGAGGGCATCGGCGAATTACTTGAAGATAGTCAAAAGCCAAATATTATTAATGCGATTAAACAGCGCTTTAAGAGTGGTATCCCTAATTATTTTGGACCTCAGCGTTTCGGCCGCGGGGGTAACAATTTATTGGCTGCTGGTAATTGGTTTGAAGGTAAGCAGCCTCCACCCCGGAAGCAAAAGTCAATGGTCATGTCGGCGGCGAGATCTTATTTATTTAATAAGGTACTGGCGGTGCGGATACAACAAAACTGTTGGGCCAGTGCTATTGATGGCGATGTCCTCATTGATGCTTATCCGACAGCTCCGCTGTGGGGAAGAGGACGGTTAACGACCCAAGTTCAGGCTTTGGAACTTGAAACTACAGCGCTTGAAGGGCTCAACGATTGGTGTCACGGGCTGGAACACTGCGGCTTAAAGCAAGAGCGTCGCGCCACAGTTTTGCACCCAACTCAAGTCAGTGTTACCTACGATGATGATGATTTAGTGATTGCGTTTGATTTAATCTCGGGGGCTTTTGCAACCTCTGTTTTGGCAGAAGTTTGTACGCTCGAGGTCGCTCACGGTGTTTCGATTGAGGCCTCATTAAAAAGCGGATGACAGGTAGTGCAGGATGCATAAACACTGATAAAAACGTGATGCCCGCCTACAGGTCAAGACTTAACATTATTGCCGACAGCATGAGATGAAGTGT
The DNA here is from genome assembly GCA_047638515.1 of Pseudohongiellaceae bacterium. Taxonomy (GTDB): domain Bacteria; phylum Pseudomonadota; class Gammaproteobacteria; order Pseudomonadales; family Cellvibrionaceae; genus CANLBN01. The sequence continues at coordinate 35,077 of JBLIME010000003.1, read as the reverse complement.
CGAGGTGCCTGAGCAAGATGCAGGCTTATATTCACGCATCGGTCACATACTGATCATAGCTCAGCAATTCAAGAAGATCGTGGTGCTAGCGCTATAAATGACTGAGCTGCACAGAGGTGCCGGCTCGTACATGAAGACATGAACTTTACATATGCACCTGTCGTCGCCATCGATATATCGGTTCGTGTTTAGGCTAGCCAAGTGATTATGTGCTTGTCTATTGCCTTTATAATGATTCTTAAACTGGCGCAGATGCCGGGGGTATCTTCAGGAAAGAGCATCGAAAGGGGGTGTCTAATCGAGACATTGTTAAGCATCTGTCGACACAGATCGAGTCATCTCAGCCGCAAATCGTGGAAGTTAAGAAGTTTATTACATTATTTACAGTGAGTTCAGTGCATAGGCAATGCATCTGCCAGCAAGCACCGTTATAATGTATCCGCTTTTATTTTATGGGACCATAAACTTATGATTTGCTCACCCTCTTTCTTCATATTATTCAAGAGTGTTCTCCTCGCTTTATTGATATCGATGTCATTGCCGCTGACAGCAGCTGTCGACATCTATGAGTTTGATACCAATTCCCAGCGCGAGCGCTACCACACACTGTCTGAGGTGTTGCGCTGCCCTAAATGCCAAAATCAAAATCTTGCAGGTTCTAACTCTGTAATATCTGAGGATTTGCGCCGAGAGCTTCATCGCTTATTAATTGAGGGCAAATCAGATAAAGAAATCAAAGCTTTTATGGTGGCTCGTTACGGTGACTTCGTACTCTATAAAACACCACTGAAATCTACAACAATTGCGCTTTGGTTACTGCCAGTGGCTTTAATTTTAGGGGGAGCGATTGCTTTACTGCTGATTGTTAGGCAGCGCGCAAAAGTAGCTGTCGCTGCAACTAGCAATAGTCTTTCAGAGTTCGAGCAACAACAACTAGATGATTTGTTGAAAGGATCCCCAGTTGCCGATGCGCCACTAGTAGAAAAAAAGTCCCCCGAAGATACGGAGCCTTCAGCTTAAAGCAGTTACTCGGCTTTAAAAAGTCGCCAGTTTATTAATAGTCACCAGTGGTTAATAATACCCGATGCTGTCGACAACTCTAGCCCTTATGTAAACGAAAATGAAAAAGAGAACAGATAACAATGACTACACTTTATATCGGTTCGATTATCCTTGTGATGCTCGGTATTCTTTTTTCACTTTGGCCCTACATTAATTACCGACTCTTTAATCGCATCGATGCCACCACCGAGATTACTGAGCGCGAAGCGGTAAATATTTCACTTTATCGCGACCATTTGGCCGACCTCGAGGCGTCCTTAAAAATAGGCTCGATTGATCAAGACCAGTACGAGCAGTTAAAAAATGAATTAGAGCGCAACCTTATTGAGGACAGCAATATAAGTCGAATCAATAGAAGCGGTGTCGAGGGCGGCGCCAGTGAAGCTGCGAATATTTCTGCACACGTGGGCACTGTTGTCAAAAGGGTGTCGAAGGTGCATATCCCTATTTTCTTGAGCTTTGTAGTGATTCTTCCTGTCGCTTGTGTTTTCTTGTATCAAAACCTGGGCAATGCTGATGCGGTTTTACTAGAGGGTAAATTGGTGCGACAAACGCAGCTGCAAGAGCAGTTAATGACTTCTAACGAACCTGAGAAGATCGGCATTGAACTGCAGCAACTAGGTCGCGATATTGTTGATGGCTTAGTTAATCGTTCGGCTAAAACGGAGATCGATTTAGATACCCGAGTATTGCTTGCCAGAAACGCGGTGACAATTGGAGACCTCACCACAGCCATTGAAAATTTCCAGATAGTAGTAGATGCGCAGCCGCGTGCAGCACAAGTGATGGTAGAGCTTGCCCAAGCTATTTTCATCAATGCAGGCAATAATGCAGTGCCTATTGTTGCTGTATTAGCAACGCAAGCACTGTCGATACAGCCGGACAATGTTATGGGCTTAGGGCTGCTAGGTATCTCCAATTTTCAGTCAGGTAAGTATCGAGCGGCGATTGATTTCTGGGAGCAGGCCATTGGTATCTATCCTCAGGGTTCGCCAAATGCGTTAGCTCTGCAAAATGGGGTCGAACAAGCGCGTCAGCGTTTAGCTTCAGAGGGTCCAGCAACTGCTCAACAACAACTTTTGCAGGCAGATGCAACCGTCACTTCCAAGATTACCGTGAATGTATCGGTGACTGAGGACGTGCCTTTTAAACCTGATCAAGTGGTGTTTATATACGCTCGGGCGTGGCAAGGCGCTAAATTACCCTTGGCGATTACTCGTGTGATGGCTTCACAACTGCCTGTTAGCGTGGACTTAGATGACTCCATGGCTATGGCTCCACAATTTAACTTGAGTAGTGCGGAGACGGTACAGCTAGTTGCTAGAATATCGGTAACAGGAAACCCAATTGCTGCGGAAGGTGATTGGGAAGTATTGTCCGGGCCTATTCAACTTAAAGCGGGCACCTCGCCAGAGCATACCTTAGAAATATCAACACTTTATAATAGTGCTAATTAGCGCTTTAGATGAGGGGTAGCAGATAAAGCAATATTGCCTGCTTTATTGTCCCATGATGTCAATCTTACTTTACCTGTGCTGGCTTACCTTGTCTTGGGGTCGTCTAGCCTTCACAGCTCACAGTTATATTGTTCATTTTCTGATTAACCTTCATCATATACGTACATCCTAAGCTCTTATTATAAGTTTTCTTTTTGGTTGATACCCTACTTCAAGGCAGTTATTTGAGAGCAGTTTAACAGGCGTTAGATTAAATTATGGGCGCATAGATTTTGCGGTAAAAGCTAGCAGTTAAATTGAATTTTTGTGTTAGTGCTGACTTGTAAGGTGATTTATTTTTCACTAAGGCCTAGTAACTTTGCCTGTAGCTAAAGTAAAGCTCACGATTCATAGTGGTGTGCTGCTATAGCTAAGTTTTAGTTTGTCGATGTTGAAATTGCACCGATCTGTAAGCCTAGTCGGCTCATTGAAAAACGCCAAGAGTCCAAGTTTGATGCTTTGCCACAGCTAATATGTTTCCATAGATAGCGACTCTGTGAGTCTGTCGCCAGCTTTTTTGCTACGCAAACACAGCTTTTAATAATAAATACAGCTCAATAAGTCGTTCTAAACTTTAGCACTTCGCGATCACGCTTCTCGTGTTAATTAAAAGTTGGTTTAGCATTGCCTCGCTACTGCTTAGTGTTAGCTGAACATTTATCGACATGTTTACGCCCTAATAAAAAACTGTATGTATTTGTTCACTAAACTAGAATTGCTTGCTGTAAAACACAAGTGATCTGTGTAAGATTACTGTCGTCAGTTGTTAACACAACGAGTTAACTTCGAAGCGTTGTACTGTTAAATTAAGCGATATAGATTTTTGATTAGCGCTGACCACTACAATAATTAGACTTAAAGCTTGATAAGGAATTTGATCAATGTGGGTATTCAGTAAATGCGCTTAAAACATATCAAGCTGGCAGGCTTCAAATCTTTTGTAGATCCCACAACTGTATCCTTTCCTAGTAACTTGTGTGCCGTTGTTGGGCCAAATGGTTGTGGTAAATCAAATATTATCGATGCGGTTCGATGGGTAATGGGTGAGTCATCGGCTAAAAATCTACGTGGCGAGTCGATGACCGATGTCATCTTCAATGGTTCTACAAGCCGAAAGCCAATTGGTCAGGCTTCTATCGAGTTGGTCTTTGACAACAGCGACGGCACTCTTAAAGGTGAATATGCGAGTTTCAGTGAGATATCAATTCGCAGAAAAGTTACGCGCGACGCGCAAAACATCTATTACCTTAATGGTAGTAAATGTCGTCGACGCGATATTGTCGATATATTTTTAGGTACCGGACTAGGTCCTCGTAGTTACTCGATTATTGAGCAGGGCATGATCTCGCGTTTGATCGAGTCTAAGCCCGAGGAGCTGCGAGTATATATTGAAGAGGCAGCTGGAATTTCAAAGTATAAAGAGCGTCGACGCGACACGGAAAACAGAATGCGCCGCACCAAAGAAAATCTAGAGCGTTTAAGTGATATTCGCGAGGAGTTAGAGCGTCAATTGACCCGTCTCGAGCGCCAAGCTAAATCTGCCGAAAAGTACACCGAGTTCAAAAAGGAAGAGCGAGAGATAAAAGCGCAACTAAGCACTTTACGCTACCGTCTATTAGATGAGGAAGCTAAGGCACAGCAACGCGATATCTCCGAGCGCGAGCTAAAAATTGAGGCTTTTGTTACCGAGCGTGTCAGTCACGATACAGCGATAGAAAAACATCGTGCCGAATACTCCGAACAGGGCGATGTCTTTAATGAGATACAAGGGCGTTTTTATGGGCTTGGTAACGAAATAGCCCGCATCGAGCAAAGCATTCAGCATGTTCAAGAGCGTAACCGCCAATTGCAAAGTGACCTTGGTCAAGTTGAAAGCGATAGCCGAGAGACATCTACTTTGCTTGATGCAGATCAGCAAAAGATCGAAGCTTGGCAAATAGAGCTTGCGGAAATTGAGCCAGAATTAGAATTGCTGCAGTCGGTTGAGGTGGACTCCGGATCTGATCTTTTAGATGCTGAAGAAAATATGCAAATTTGGCAGCAGGAGTGGGATGAATTCAATCAAAACGCTGCGGAACCTCGCCATCGTGCGGAGGTTGAACAGTCGCGTATACAACATCGCGAGCAGGTACAGTCACGTCTGCTAGAGCGTATTACACGTTTAAATAATGAAGCCGATGAACTTCACGAAGCGGAGGAATTTGAGGATGTTCAATTATTGCAAGAAACTCTCAGCGAAGTCGTGTTGCAGCGTGAGGAAATAGAGCAGAAAGTTGAGGCAGCGTTAGAGATTATCGCAAGCAATCGCGAATCTAGTCTTGACTCAGAAGAATCCCTCAATGAACAGCGTAATCAATTGCAAAAGCTTCGCGGTCGCCATGCATCCCTAGAGGCGCTTCAGCAAGCCGCTGTCTCTGGCGGACGTAAGCTAGATGATTGGCTTGCGGTGCAAGCCCTCGATGACAATCCGCGTCTATTATCGCAATTAACCGTGGATGCTCAGTGGCAGAAATCAGTTGAGATGGTTCTGGGCGACGCTCTTCAAGCCGTGTGTGTTGATGGTATCGATGCGGTTGCCAAGGTTTTGCAGTCATTAGAGCAAGGTAGTCTAGTGCTACTTGATACGAGCTTAGCGCCAACAACTAGCGCCCATATGAACACGCCTTGTTTGGCTGACAAGGTGTCAGGTCAAACGGATATAAGCAGTCTGCTAGCAGGGATTTATATTGCCGGCGACCTGTCATCTGCTCTTGCGATGCGGCATCAGCTTGGCGTTAACGAATCAGTGATTACTCCCGAAGGTATATGGCTTGGATCCTCGTGGTTACGGGTTAAGCGCGAGGTCGATAGTGAGGCAAGCGTACTGGCTCGACAAAAAGAACTTGAGTCCGCCACTGCTACTATTGAAGGTTTAGAGCTTAGTGTCGAGACTTTAGCGGATTCGCTTCGTCACTGCAGAGAAGCCGTAAAACAAGCTGAGAGCTCGCGCGAGTCGCTGCGCGCGGACCTCGATGAGAAAAGCCGCTATTACCACCAGCAGCAGTCGAAAATTAGTAGTGTGCAGTTGCGTATTGAGGCAGAAACTCAACGTCGCCAAAAACTCGCAGAAGATGTCGTCGAAGCCAAAGAGCAGATAGATATTGAGGGTGAAAATTTATCGCAATCACGCCTCATTTTGCAAGAGGCGATCGCCTTAATGGAAAAAGATACCGATCAGAAAGAAGCGTTGTTAACGCGTAGGGACGACATACGCTCGCGTCTAGATGCTAGCCGACAACGGGCACGACACGATAAAGATATTTTGCATGCACAAGCAATGCGACATCAGTCGATAAAAACTCAATTACAATCTATTATTGCAAGTACAAAGCGCTTGGAGGAGCAAAAAGCTCGTCTGCTTGAACGCCGTAACCAACTACTGTCGACCCTGGGCGATGGCGATGATCCCACCGAGGATCATCGGCTTGAGCTAGAAGCTCTGCTAGAAAAACGCATCAATGTCGAGGATGAATTGGCGACGGCACGGCGACAAGTTGAAGTGGTAGAACAACAGCTTAGAGACTCGGAACAAGGCCGCGTCCGCGTTGAGAACGAATTACAAGGATTGCGTGGACTGCTCACAGAGCGTCGTCTGGCAGCACAAACTGTTCAAGTCAAGCGCGAGACTATTGCCAAGCAATTACTCGACGATGGTAGTGATTTAGAGACCTTACTAGCTACGCTGCCTCATGCTGCGGCAGAGTCTCCGTTCGAAGAGGAACTAGAGCTTATTCATAACCGAATTACACGTCTTGGCCCTATTAATTTAGCCGCTATTGATGAATACAAGATAGAGTCTGAGCGCAAAAATTATCTCGATACTCAAGATGAGGATTTACGAGAAGCGCTAGCGACCCTCGAAAACGCAATACTTAAAATTGACAAAGAAACGCGCACGCGCTTTAAAGAAACTTTCGATGCCGTCAACAAAGGTATCCAAGAATTATTTCCGAAAGTATTTGGGGGTGGTCACGCCTACCTCGAACTTACAGGAGATGATTTGTTGGACACTGGGGTGACAATTATGGCGAGACCCCCAGGAAAAAGAAATAGTACAATTCACCTGCTATCGGGTGGCGAGAAAGCGCTAACGGCAATTGCACTAGTATTTTCAATTTTTCGTCTCAATCCGGCTCCTTTTTGTATGCTCGACGAAGTCGATGCACCATTAGATGATGCCAATGTTGGCCGCTATGCAAAACTTGTTCAAGAGATGGCCGAGCATGTGCAATTTATCTATATAACGCACAATAAAATTGCCATGGAAATGGCACATCAGTTGATGGGTGTTACTATGCATGAGGCTGGAGTTTCAAGAATGGTAACTGTCGATGTCGCTGAAGCAGCTGAGTTAGCTGCCGTATAAGAGATTTAGGGTGTTGCCCATCAAATTGATATTGAGATACAGTTAAACTTCAGAATAAAAGATAAAAGCAATATGGATCAACATTGGTTAACTATTTTCATCGTTGTCGCACTCATTGTGGGCATTGTCTTTGATGGTGTTCGGCGTATGCGCAAGGCGCGCTCCGATTCTTTGCGTATGAAATTAAACCCCACCAAAAAACAGCATATGGAGCCTGGTAAGCGTCAGCAAAAAGATTACGGTGGCGAGTTTCCAAATGGTGGTGCTCGCGTCAGTAGCCGGACTATAGATTCCGATCGCATTAAGCAAGTCCGCAACAGATATAACTTTGGTTCGGATATGTCTACCTGGGGTGAACGCGTGGCGGGAAAATTAGCAGAGCATAGAGGTAAGCTGCAATCTCAAGACGATGACCTGCAAGCGAAAGAGCGAATAGAGCCATCAGTAGATGTCGACCCGCTAATGGATAATCGCTGTTTTCGACATCGACAAGCTGTCGATACCGCTAAGGTTGACGACACGGGAGCTGACTCAGACGATTATGATACTCATGGTGTCAATGTTGATGAGTATAGTGACGATCTTAATGACGAAAGCTTTGATTATGAACTTTATGACAAGGCCGAAGTAGCGGTGGATCATTATTCTGAATATGGCCAAAACTCGCTCGAGGCTATTAAGATGGTCACTAACGATGCCGGCAATAATGTCGTCGACGGTATCACCGCTGCTGACGTCTCAACAGCCGATGAGCTTCATAACCGTGGTGTATTATTAGATACGCCGATACCAGCTCGTCTTAACCTAGATGATTCAGTACCCATGTTGATGGATACTTTTAACGATAAATTCGCCGATAAGGCACCAATGGAGGCGCAACAGGAAGTTAAGGCATCGGCCAAAATCTCGATAAATCCATTTACGAGACAAATACTCCCTAAGAATACCAGTATTCACCATGCCTTCCACAGCGAAAATAATAGGCAAGCTCAGACAGCTGCGCCGCGGAATCATGGTAGCGTCGAAGCTCAGACAAATGAGGACAAGCACTCTATCTCCGAAGAAGTCTTGGTCATTCACGTTCGTGCAGTACAAGATTATGTCTTTTATGGTGATGAGCTTCTAGAGCTAATTCTTGAACAAGGGCTTCGCTTTGGCGCAATGGATATTTTTCATCGTCACGTGGGAGAGGATGGCGCGGGGCCTATTTTGTTTAGCCTGTCAAATATGGTGAAGCCAGGTGTTTTTGACTTGCACAGCTTCGACGAGTTTAGCACCGTTGGCGTCAGCTTGTTTTTATCGCTTCCTGTTGAGACCGGCAGTTACTTGGAGGCTTTCGAAGCCATGCTGTCAACAGCAAAAGCAATTGCTAAACAGCTTCAAGGTGAATTAAAAGATGAAAATAGAAACGTTTTGACGGGCCAAACTGTTGAGCATTACCGCGAGCGTATCCGAGATTTTTCGAGGCGTGCGCGGCTAGAAAAGCGTAGGTTATGAGTCGAGAACAGGAGTTAAGCCATACGCCTGTGGCAGTAGATCCTTCGATTGTTATCGAAATTGATACAATCCGCGAGTCTCTTCACCATCACAATTACCTCTACTATGCTCTCGATAACCCCGAAATCCCCGACGCTGAGTACGACCGCCTGTTGCGTCGATTGCAGCAGTTAGAAGTAACCTACCCACATCTGTTGAGTGCAGACTCTCCTAGCTTAAAGGTGGGGAGTGCGCCTCTGGACGCCTTTAGCCAAGTTGCCCATAGGATGCCAATGCTCTCTTTGGATAATGCCTTCAGTGACGACGAGTTAGCTGATTTTAATAAGCGGATAATCGATAGGCTTAACAGCGCTCAAGACACCTCCTTGCCAACAGATCGCCTACAACCCCACCCATTTGAAGTGCTCGATTATGTGTGTGAGCCCAAACTCGATGGCATTGCTGTTAGCTTAATCTACGAAGCTGGATTTTTGGTCATGGGGGTTACCCGAGGTGATGGTGCAACGGGTGAGGATATTTCGGCCAATGTGCGCACAGTTGGATCAATACCTCTTAAGCTAAAAGGTGAAGGTTTTCCGGCGGTACTTGAGGTTCGCGGTGAAATTTATATGCCTAAGGCCAGCTTTGTAAAAACTAATAAAATAGCCTTAGAAAACGGTGCCAAACCATTTGTAAATCCGCGCAATGCAGCTGCAGGCAGTTTGCGCCAACTGGACTCTCGCGTAACGGCTGCGAGATCGCTTCAAATGTGTGCTTACAGTGTAGGTGTGGTCGAGGGCTTGGTTGACGGTGTTAGTTTTCCAGCTACACATCAAAAGATACTACTCCAGTTATCCCAATGGGGTTTCCGTATTAATACGGAAATGAGTCTAGTAAGGGGTATTGAAGCCTGTTGTGCCTATTACGAGCAGTTGTCTAAAAAGCGTGCGTCACTATCGTATGAAATCGACGGTATTGTTTATAAAGTTAACGAAATCGAGCTGCAAAGTCGATTAGGTTTCATTTCTCGCGCCCCGCGATGGGCCATTGCACGTAAGTTTCCTGCACAAGAAGAGGCCACAGAGCTTTTAGGTATAGAGTTCCAAGTAGGCCGCACTGGAGCTATTACGCCAGTTGCCAGACTCAAGCCGGTGTTTGTTGGTGGTGTGACCGTATCCAATGCGACTTTACACAATGAAGACGAAGTCAGGCGCCTTGATGCACGTATCGGTGATACTGTCATTATTCGTCGAGCTGGCGATGTTATTCCTCAAATAGTCTCTGTCGTGCTGTCGCGTCGTTGCCACAATGCTGAGGCATTAGTTTTTCCAGTATTTTGTCCCGTTTGTGACGCGCCGATAGTACAGCTGCCCAACGAGGTTGTTCAACGCTGTAGTGGAGGCTTAATTTGTGGAGCTCAGGTTAAAGAGGCGATTAAGCATTTTGCCTCGCGCAAAGCCATGAATATCGATGGCTTGGGTGACAAGCTAGTTGAGCAGTTAGTCGACGAGCAATTAATAAGCTCAGTTATTGATCTTTTCAGTCTTAAGCTAGATGCCTTATTGGGGCTTGAGCGTATGGGTAAAAAGTCTGCCAATAATTTATTGGCAGCAGTCGAGAGTTCAAAAATAACGACCCTTGCACGCTTTATTTATAGCCTAGGCATACGTGAAGTAGGTGAGGCGACGGCAAGAAACTTAGCGCAAAACTTTGGTGATATAGATAACATTATCGCGAGTAATGAAGAATCGTTAGTGCTCGTTAATGACATCGGTCCAATTGTAGCTGGTTTTATTGTCGACTTTATGTATCAAAGCAACAATCAAACCCTTATTCGTCAATTGCGTGAACAAGGTATTCGCTGGCCTGAGATTAAAATTCAAAGTAATAGCGATAGCGTTGTTGGCCTGCCACTAGCGGGGAAAACTTATGTAATATCAGGTGCTTTGTATGCACTGACTCGCGATGAGGCTAAAGAAAAATTACAAGGTCTTGGAGCAACAGTTGCAGGCAGCGTCTCGAAAAAAACAGACTGCTTGGTGGCTGGTCCTGGTGCGGGCTCAAAATTAGTGAAAGCTGAGTCTTTATCGGTTCCAGTGATTGATGAAACTCAGCTTTTGTTGCTGCTTTCAGAGTATCAAGTCGCCGCTGATAAAACCGCTGATAACTAATTTTGTGCTTAAGAACGGCCACAAATAAAAAAGTATTGGTAAAATAAACCTATGAATTCAATCATAAAATTAATAATACTCCCCGTGCTATTTATGCTTGTATTAAGTGCTTGCGCAACATCGCCCCCACGAAATACGACTGATATTTGTCGTATTTTTAGCGATAAAAGTAGTTGGTATAAAAAAGCTAACAGAGCCAGTAAGCGTTGGGGTTCGTCTATCCCAACGATGATGGCGGTCATGCATCAAGAGTCGCGGTTTAAAGCTAAGGCTCGGCCACCGCGACGTACTATTTTATGGGTCTTTCCCGGGCCGCGCCCCAGTAATTCTTACGGCTACTCCCAAGCTAAAGTCAGTACTTGGAGCTGGTATCAAAAAAGTGCCAATCGCTCCGGTGCAGATCGCGATGATTTTGGTGACGCGATCGATTTTATTGGTTGGTATAACTCGGTGACAAATAAAGAGAATCGGGTGCCCTTAAGCGACACCTACAATCTTTATTTGGCTTATCACGAGGGCCACGGCGGGCATGCTCGGGGTACCTATAATAATAAAGCTTGGCTTAAATCCGTTGCCAGAAAAGTATCGAGTCGAGCCGTCAGCTATCGACAACAATTGCAACGATGTGAAGATCGTCTAAAAAAGTCATCGCGCTTTTGGCTTTTTTAAAAAGTAACACGTTCAAGTAGCAGACAATAGTTCATCAGGTTAAAATCGGAGGAATCAATCTTTTATCGTTGGTCAAGAGTCTTTAGCTAATAAGCGCTATTGTTAATAGAAGAGATGTACACCACTTTTAGATTAAAGACGAATAGCAACTATGCTTTAGTCAATGCATCTCACTTTACCATGTCCTACTACGGCGTTAAGGATGAGTGGTCCGAACCGATGAATAGATTTAACTGGTTATTAAATCTATTCACGGACACTTAGCTGCGATTTGTTTAGCAACAGATTTGCCTAGGCGGTACACGTCTAAATGGAGATTCGTCAATGCGAGTCAAATTCTTGGTGAAAACGACTTTATGCCTATGGTGCGTGTCTTTATAAAATACCTCTTGCTGAATAATAATATAGGCACACAAGGCCCCACTGATAAAAGCGTGTACTGCTGAACCTAGAATATAACGAGAAACACTTATTTTGTTAGAAGCACCAATAAATTCGATACGGCCTAAGCTAATTTTTTTTGACGTGGACGGGACCTTGCTAAATGCTATGGGTCAATATTCCTCGTATCTTAAATATCAAATAGAACGCCTAAAAAAGACTGGGTGTAAATTTGCAATTGCATCGGGACGACCCGCTGCGGCATCTCAATTTTTATTTGATGAGTTAGACATATCTGCTGCCGGTTGCTTTTGCAGCGGTGCAGAAATTTATGATCCCCAACAAGACAAACACCTTTATTCACACACATTAAGTCGGTATACCTTAAATAAACTTCACCGGCGCATTAGCGCAGAGAATATTTATTACGAATGGTATAGCACCGATTCTTTTGGCTCAGAATATCATGTGGCGGAAGCCGGCCAAAGTGACATAAAAGCAATAGGCAACGTTGAGAAAAGCGAAAAGTTCGATATTAACCGCCTCCATAGCCAGCACCTTCGGATAATACCTAATAACAACTCTCTATTAGAGATGATTGGGAAAGAAAAACCAATTACCAAACTGTTATTAGGTGTCAATAAAAAAAAATCGCCTAGCTTGTTGCAAAATCTGTCCCAAGACTTTCCCGATTGTGAGTTTGCTTTTGCGGGCTTCCTACCTAAACCTGACTGGCTGTTTGTCAGTGTGCTGTGCAAAAAAGCAAGTAAGCACGAGGCCTTTGAATACCTGCTGAGATATCATCAAGTAGAACCTTCAGAGGTTGTAGCTTTTGGCGATTCGCATTCGGATGAAGTATTCATTGAATTAGCAGGTCTTGGCGTAGCCATGGGAAATGCAACGGCTAAGCTTAAAGATCTTGCGGACATAGTGACAGAGTCGTCAGACAATCAGGGTGTTGAAAAAGTACTCGCGCTATTTTAATGCTACTAATTTAGTATTACTAATAGTGCAGGTACTAATTAGGCATAGTGACGTCTACTCTCAATTTCCTGTGTTTCATAAGGAGTTTTTTGGCTTAGTTAAAGTAAAAAGTTCCCGAGTCTATAACTCGTGTAAATCAGCCATTCATATAGATAAATACGCGGGTAGCTATGACTGTTTACAGGGAAATTGATTTATGGGCTTAAGTTAGTTAACTTAAGCCCATAAATCTGTATTTGATAAGGAAGTACATAAGCATCAGATTAATTATCGAAGCATAATCTATGGAGTCTTTTTAATGCAGAACTACCAAACGATTAATGAACTCTTTAACTGTGTTTGTAATCAGCATAAGTATTCAATTGCCTTTAGCTGTTTGGGAAAATCAATGACCTATGGTGAGCTAAATCGGCACAGCGCTGATTTTGCGGCCTACCTTCAGCACCACACAACACTCGCTCCCGGTGATCGGCTCGTTGTGCAGCTACCTAATCTATTGCAGTATCCCGTGGTTGTATTCGGTGCGCTCCGTGTTGGCGTTGTTATTGTAAATACTAACCCGTTATACACAGGTCGTGAATTAAAGCATCAGTTAATTGATTCGGGAGCGAAAGTTATGGTGGTGCTCGCAAACCTTGCAAAAGCTGCCGAAAGTGTCATTGATAAAACACAAATACAACATGTAATTATTACTGAAGTCGGTGATATGCATGGCTTTCCTAAGCGACAATTAATCAACAGTGTTTTACGCTATATTAAAAAACAAGTCCCAGCCGTAAATTTTGCATCGTCCACAAGTCTGCTTCAAGCCCTGTCTTTGGGCAGTCGTGATACTTTCACTGCAGTGCACAGAGCCCCTGAGGATGTCGCATTTCTTCAATATACTGGAGGTACAACGGGTGTCGCTAAGGGTGCGATGCTATCACAGGCAAATCTTTTAGCGAATAAAAGTCAAGCCATTGAACATTGGGGTGATAGCCTTAAAGAGGGTAAAGAAGTGTTTTTAGCACCGTTGCCGCTCTATCATATTTATGGATTCACAATGCATTGTATGGTGCTTTTTTCCCTCGGTGCTGAAAGCGTGTTGGTACCGAATCCGCGGGAGCTGAAAAGTGTGGTCGACGCCTTTAAAAAAAATACACTAACCGGTATGGTTGGGTTGAATACTTTATTTGTCGCGCTTGCACGCAATCAAGATTTTCGGGAGCTCGATTTCTCATCTTTGGAAAAGACAGTTTCTGGGGGTATGGCACTGACTAATGATACTGCCAACATCTGGGAGAAGTTAACGGGCAGCTGCATTGTAGAAGGTTATGGTCTAACTGAAACTTCACCTATCGTAACGTCGAATGATCCTAAGCTTCCGCGTAAAAACACCATTGGTGTGGCGCTACCTAATACAGAACTCAAAGTTATTAATGATGACGGTGAATCCTTACCCAGTGGTGAGGCTGGTGAACTTTGCGTTCGAGGACCCCAAGTGATGTTAGGTTATTGGCTGCAAACTGAAGCAACGGCAGACGTGTTGACGAGTGAGGGCTGGTTGCGTACTGGTGATATTGCCGTTATAGAAAATGATGGCTACGTGCGTATTGTCGATCGAAAAAAAGATATGATTATTGTCTCGGGTTTCAATGTTTATCCGAATGAAGTTGAAAATATTTTAGTTGCTCATTCCGATATCGTGGAAGCAGCGGTTATTGGTGTGCCAGATGATGTAAGTGGTGAAGTTGTTAAAGCCTTTATTGTGAAGGTAGAGGGCAGTAAACTCGATTTTGAGGCAATAAGAGCTTTCTGTCAGTTGTCTCTCACATCCTATAAAATACCGAGACTTTATGAGTTTAGAGATACCTTACCAAAAACAAATGTTGGTAAAGTACTACGTAGAGAGCTTCGAGATGCCGAAGGCGATGATGTGTGATTTATCTACATTATCATTGCGAACTAATATAAATGAATGATTGTTCAACACACAGTAGTATTAATTAATGAGTGTTATTCACAACAATACTGGGCTTATCTTATCAGGAGGCGGTGCGCGGGCGGCCTATCAGGTAGGTGTGTTGCTTGCAGTTAAAGATATTTTGCCACCGCAAAATAACCCTTTTCCCATTATTGCGGGCACCTCTGCGGGTGCTATAAACGCAGTATCCCTGGCATCGACAAGTGACGATTTCCAAAAAAGTGTCGAAAATTTGCAGAAAATTTGGAATCAACTTGCCATAGATCATGTGTTTCGAACTGATTGGAAAGACTTATCGGGCGGCTTGTACCGCATATTATGCTCGTTTTTTCGTGAAGGCGTCGATTATCATCGCCCCTTAAGTTTATTAGATAATTCACCACTCAACCACTTTTTAAAGCAAAACATAGATTTCTCTGGTATTCAAAAAAATATCGATCACGGTATTTTAAAGGCTGTATCCGTCGCCGCATTAGGCTACAACTCCAGTAAATCAGTCAACTTTTTTCAAGGCGAAGCAGGTTTAAATGAATGGCGACGAGCGCGACGAGTCGGTGTCAAAGCCACTCTAGGCATGGAGCATTTACTAGCGTCGTCGGCAATTCCTTGGGTGTTTCCCACCGTTCGTATTGATAAAGAATTCTTTGGTGATGGGGCTATGCGTCAGCTGGCGCCAATCAGCCCCGCCTTACATTTAGGCGCAGACAAAGTCTTTATTATCGGTGTAAGTGGTAATCGTTCCGCGCGTAGCAGGCATCATCAGCGCATAACAAAATATGCGCCTTCAATGGCTCAAATGGCAGGACAGATATTAAATAGCAGTTTTATTGATAGCCTTGAATCGGATATCGAACATTTAGAACAGATTAATGATCTAGTCGATTTAATGCCTGAGTCACTTCGTAAAAATAATAGTCTATCGTTACGCTCGGTCAAAGCACTGATTATCTCACCCTCCAAAGATATCGATAAAATAGCGGGTAGACATATTCGTTATCTACCCAAAAGTTTACGTTTCTTTTTACGTTCATCGGGTGTTTCTGCTCGTCGTGGTGGTTCGGCTTTGGCCAGCTATTTACTATTCACCCCCTCATTTACCAGCGAACTAATTGATTTAGGATATCAAGACGCAATGTGGGAAAAAGACAGCATTAACGATTTCTTTGATGAATAACATAGAAGGTAAAGATTCTAAGGGAGTAGTTCTAAGAAAAGATTGGATTAACGTATCGAGGTGAGCCCGGTACGTTAAATGGATTAGAATAATTAGGCAACATTTTTTATAAGAGTCTGTCAGTAATTTATTGTTAAGCGCTTATTGGCTCAGGGCTAGCATATAACTCAAAAAAATTGACTCGATATAAGTACTTAAGATTTGTCTGAAGCGTAACCTATATAGCAACGATATTTTCGGCTTGCGGGCCTTTTTGGCCAGCGGTAACGATAAATTCTACACGTTGACCTTCTGCAAGTGTTTTGAAACCAGAGCCAGAGATTGCGCTAAAATGAGCAAAAACATCGGGACCGGATTCTTGTTGAATAAAACCAAAACCTTTTGATTCGTTAAACCATTTGACTGTACCAGTAACTTTAGACATAACCCATCCTTGAAATAAACTTTTAAGTAAGCACTAGTGAGCGGTTTACTCGATTCTCAATAGTGTGACTGTGCAGAAAATAGACCTATTACGTATAAATTTTAGGACGAAGGTGCATCTGTGGACTTTAGACCGCTTAAAATAAATAGGGAGTCCTCTCTTCTAGCTCAATAAGTGTACGTGTATTCGTCTCCATGTCAATTCATTTTTCTAGCTTGTCGTGTAAGGTTTAACGGTCGTAGACTTGCATGAATTTTTTAATATGCTGGTTATAAAGCAAGTCTCTTCTAAGTTACAAGTTATCATCACACTGACTGCGAGGAATAATAAGTTAGTCATATGAAACGCAGTTTTCGTCTATAGTCTTATTAAGATTAGCATCAAAAAAAAGCAATAAGAGTTGAGTTGTCGATGGATTAACAAATGAAAACGAAAATAAAATAGTAAAAAAAGACAAAAAACAAGTAAACTATTACGCAGACTAAAAATTCATAATACATATGTGTCGTTTTAAATGGCTATCGCCGGAATAGATGTTCAGTGTGATTGTTAGCTATGTTCACGTTAGGTTCTATTTTTTTATAAAATAGATTAACGTCATTGCAACGATATAAAAAATATCTTATTCACAATTGAGTAGTACCACTCTAAAAAAAGCATAAAATTAGTTACTTTCAACTTAAATATGCTTGAGAGTTACCAAAGCATAACAACAGTCAGATCTTTATGTTCAATCATTTCACTATCTATAGTAACAGTCAGGAAATAGACGCTTGAAGACTTATATGGAAGATGCCGGGACAGAGTATTGGACTAAAAAACTGACTAATAGCGAAATGCCGATATTATCTAATGTCGTTTTTTTACTTAATGAGTTAATGGATGACGACACGGCTGGGTTTAAACAATTAGCTGAAGTTATTTTAAAAGATCCCCATTTAACAACACATATTTTAAAACTAGTTAACAGCCCCCAATATAATCTCACGGGTAGACGTATTAACACCGTTAGTCGTGCGATTGTAATCTTAGGTTTTCGTAAGGTGCACAGCTTTTGTATGTCACTCATGGCCGTCGATTCGCTTGTTAGTAAGCAACGCCGCGAGCGTCTCTTAGCGACTATGAATAAAGCTTTTTTCGCCGCGGTACACGCTAAAGAAATTTATAAGCAAATTAGCCACAATCCTGCCGAACAAGAAAATGTCTTTATTGCTGGCTTGCTGCTTAATATCGGTGAAATGGTGTTTTGGGCTCATGGCGGAAAATCGACAGATAGTTTAGATGATAATGTCATAGAAAATATGCTGAACAATAGTAATTATTTCATTGAAAAGGAATTAGGGACAAGCTTTAGGTCGCTATCAAAAGCATTATCAAAGACTTGGGATTTGAGCGAACTATTACAGATATCATTATCTTCAAAGAGCGTTGACACAAAAAAAAGTTTAGGCATGCAGGTACAGGCCGTAATTTTCGGCGATCTGCTCAGTAAAATTAAAAATGGTCAAGAAGCGCAAAGAAGAGCGCTTGTTATGCGGATAGCCAAATTTATTAAACGTGAAATGATTGATGCGACTCAGCTAGTGAATGCATCCTCTGAGATGTCCGCAAAAACAGCTTTGGATTTCTGCTCTCGAGAAACTAGTCGCTTAAGGCCAAAAATGCTGGTGCATACGATGATTAAGAACGACGTTAAAAAAGCTGTTTCCACGTTTGATAAAACATCGATTGCCTTAAAAAAAAGTACGATACCTAAACCAGCAATGAAGCCTGCTCAAGTACTGCTCCCCGATTTAGGGCTGCAATCAAAAATACTCCACGATTTAGCAAATGATAGGGCTAAATCAATGAATATGAACACTATTTTACGCGTTGTATTAACGGGCATGCATGTCGGCATTGGCTTAGAGCGAATAGTAATGGCAGTCTTCAATAAAGATCAGATTCAAGCAAAGTATGTATTAGGCGAGGGCACCGAAGATTGGCAAGATAGATTTCTATTTAGCGTGGGTATTCACGAGGATAATATCTTCAGTGAAACCATCAAAAAACCACAACCCGTCTGGATTGATAGCACTTACATAAAGGCTCATAGGCATCAATGCAACGAGAAGATAACAGCCGTTGTCGGCGGTCACGAAGCTCTTGTTGGCGTACTTAAGCTTAACAACCGCAACATTGTTATGTTTTATGCAGATCGTAGCTCGACTGGCGAGTCTCTTACCCAGGCACAGTTTGAATCTTTTAGCCGTTTTTTAATACAGGCAGAATCGTCTGTGTTGTCAATAGCCGATAAGCGGTCATCTTAATCGTTACTTCTTAATGTCAATTGATGTATGCCCAGCAGCCATCCTAAATTACATAATAGTAGCTGATGAGATTCAACCGGCGAATGAATAAGCCTCAAATGTTGGGAAGCACTCAACGATAGGAAACTATACTGAGAAGAGTAAAGTATTATAAGTATTTGATAGTCTAAATCTTAGCGACTGCTTTAATAAGATCTGGTGTACATTAGTAGGTTTTATACCGATAAAGCGTCCTGAGTTAGTTACATCAGTACCGTTCAGGTTAAAAATTTTCATCTAGCGAACAATTTCACTTGTCTTTATTTTTAATCAGAGAAGCGTTTGTGGTGAAACTTAGTAGCTAATCAATTAAAATGTATTGGTTAGCATGGTGCCCGCTTAAAAATTTCATTGTCAGTAGTGATTTACTACTAAATATTTGTTTTTTTAGATAGCTTTTCTCGCAGGCATTATGCGTTTAAGTAACAAATGCGTAATAAACGTAGTTGATCGTTATAATAAATAACTGAAAGAACCAATAATAATCATATCCATTAACCAGGTCAGAGCGAAATTTTGGAGAAAGTGTTGAATAAAAATTTGATAGAGCGTTTAGAGACAAAGCAACGAATGAGTAAAATTGTTAAGCATAACGGCGTTATTTATCTTTGTGGGCAAGTTTGCAGTGATGCAACGCAAGGGATACAAGAGCAAACCAAAAGTATGTTAAAAAAAGTTGACGAGCTCTTGCTGCAGGCGGGTAGTGATAAAAAACATATGTTATCTGCAACTTTATACATAAAGCATATGCAATACTTTGCCGAGATGAATCAAGTTTGGGATGACTGGCTTTTAGAGGGTTATGCACCAGCACGTGCATGTGTCGCGGCTGATATGGCTCGTGAAGAGCTGCTTGTAGAAGTATCAATTATTGCGACTGAAATTAATAGCGAATAGTTATTTTATTTAACAATGAATAAACTTATATATGAATATACTTTGAACATAACGCAGACTGGGCTTCATGTTTATATTTTTTTTCATAAGCGGATTAAATATTACATTCTGTGTCAATATTTAATTTTTAATATACAGGAACGCAATATTTGAAGTCAGTCTTTTGCCAAGCTGACATGTGTCACGATTCTTGTCGTTAACCGCTGTGTTCGGCTTGAACACTCAGACGGTACTTCCAGTTGAAGCGCTAAACCTAATGCAATTTGTCTAGCCTAGCAGCCATGTTTTTGAGTGAATTTATTTTTTAACTCAAGCACAGTTGAGACTGGATTTTTTGACGACCTTTGTAAGTTTTAACAGACCAAAACATATAAGCAGTAACTAATCTGCTTAATTGTGAAAGTTTAACGGTGCATAAATCTTCGTAAAGTCAACGCCTTCGACTAGGTATGTCTACTCTACATACGTTAATAATAATTGATTATTGGTGTCTCCGCTTCAAGTTGCTGTGAGTTTGAGTTCAGTTCTGTCTTAGTGTTTTAGGTTTGTAAACTTGAGGTAACCAGACAGCTTTACCTGCCAAATTTTTTTAAACGTATTTTTCTTTACTAACGCACAAGACCTTGCTCGTTTACAGCTGTTTATCAACGATGCCCCAAGCTCGGTTCAATTAAATTATTAAACGTACGAGTGTTTTATTACATACAAGTGAAATAAAAATTATGACTAATAAAGAATTCATACTTCAGCGCATCTGCATCTACGCGGGGAAAGATTTTGACCCGACCGTTGACGCGCAGGTCTGTCAAGTTCTGCGCTCTAAATTCAACATCCATTTGCCCCAGAGAGCAACTATAGAGGCATCGCTTGAGTCGACGATTAGCGATCATGAAATTTTAGACCTCATTCTAAAATACCGCACAATGGATTAGTAATTAGTCGTTTTGATACACGACTTGCCGGCTACGCTTACTTAACTTGTCTGTCGTTCTTCTTTTTTGCGGCTCGAATGCGCTTTTTCAGCAAAGATCCTATGCTCTTGAGTATTGACGATAGTTGCTAATTAATAACGACGGTCTACAAACCTTGGCATTAAGTCTTTTTACACGAACTGCACTTTACATGAACCTGTTGAGATCGGCGTTACCGGTTAAGACTAACTGGGGAGATAAGACAAAGTTTTAATGAAACTCTAATGAAACTTTAACGTAGCTCTAATAAAGTTCTGATACTGTCCTTATTAACTTAGAATGAATACCAGTCAGCCGCTTCTTAATTTACAATATAGCTTGGTACTTGTTCGATAATTAAACTTCGTTTTTGGTTGCTGCCGGATCAGTTCACGACTGCCGCCGGATAACATTGCCAATAATTGTGTTGCTCTCATCAACACGATGCTCTCATCAACACGATGCTCTACATTTATTCAATAGTTATCCAGGTGGTTAATAGGGCGCCTTCATTCAATGAAGATCAGGAGCTGATCTGAAATCCAGATTGCGACATCGAAAAATTTACTCAACCTCTGATTTTGTGGCAAAGTTACGAAGACTGGCGAATGCTCTGGGGAACGACGATAAGTTCGATGTTCAGATTGCTGGAAAGCGAAACTATTTACCGGTGAAAGCTGTATACAATATTGAGCATGACCGCGGAGGTTTAGAAGAAGAGGTAGAATTCCAAATTAAATGGTTCAATCAATAGCTAAGTGTAAGCGTGGATCTGCTCAAGTACGGTTAAGCCAGGCAATTAAACTGCAAAGCTTTCTAAGTGTAATTCACCAGCATCTGCTATTAAATACCAGCCACTTTCGTGCCAGTCACCCAGAACAATTCGCTCTGCGGGCTCTTTGTTGAGGCTGATTTGATGCCGTCTAGGCCGATGTGTATGACCGTGGATAAGCCTTAGTGTCGAGTGTTCCTGCATTACCTTGACAACTTGATCTGGTGTTACATCCATTATATCCTTGGGTCTCAAGCTATTCATCGATTGGCTGGTGGCGCGAATGTGTGCGGCGATCGCTCTGCGTTCGGCGAGTGATTTTTGTAAAAAACTGTGCTGCCATTCTGAGTCTCTCACCATGTTACGAAACGCCATGTACTCTTTGTCTTGTGTGCACAGAGTGTCACCATGCATCAGTAGTGTGGGCGCACCATTTAAGTCGATAGTATAGGGGTCTTCCAATAAAGTAATACCTGCCTGTTTGGCAAAACTATTGCCAACTAAAAAATCTCTATTGCCATGCATAAAAAATAGCTTGTGGTTGCTACTATAATTATACAGAGCCTCAGTAATGACTTTATAAGCTGGTGTATCGTCGTCGTCACCTATCCAGGCATCAAAGAAGTCGCCCAATATGTAAAGTGCTTCGGCATTTTTCGCCGTGGTATTTAAAAACGATAAAAAAACCTTAATCATCTCAGGGCGAGTGGGGCAGAGATGGAGATCAGATATAAAAAGTTGCATATAACACCCTTGTTGTAAGCTGAGTTGCTTTAAATAACACGATGCTAATAAAAGCTATCTCAAAACGCTATTTTAAGGGTACCTAGATTAAAGTTAGTTGATCGCGATGCTCACTGGGTTGAGGGCGCGCGATCAATGTACAAAAAGTTTAAGTGGTCAGAACCTAAGCAATCGTTACCTTGTTGATAACCACCGGCTCATTGGGCACGTCTTGATGGAAACCATTAGAGCCTGTTGGCACCGCTTTAATTTTATCCACAACGTCCTTACCTTCAGTAACATTAGCAAACACGCAATAGCCCCAACCTTGGGTAGTTTTGGCCGAGTGGTTGAGAAAATCATTGTCTTTGATGTTGATAAAAAATTGTGCGCTGGCACTATCTGGATCCATGGTGCGAGCCATCGCAAGTGTGTAGCAATTGTTCTTTAAGCCGTTGTCTGCTTCGTTAACAATAGTTTCGCGTGTTTCTTTCTGCTCCATGTTCTCTTCAAAGCCTCCGCCCTGGACCATAAAACCATCGATCACACGGTGAAAAATTGTCTCGTTATAGAAGCCGTCGCGCGCATACTGTTCGAAGTTTGCCGCAGTTATTGGAGCCTTATCAAAATCCAGTTCGATTGTGATGTCGCCAAAATTGGTGTGTAAGGTAATCATTCATTAATCCTATTTGATGCAAATTTGTTAGCTGGTCGATTAAGTCGTGTAAGACAAGTGTTTAAGTGATGAATAATGCCAAAACTTATCATATTTGGGGTGTGAAGCTATCGACGGGCAGCTATAATACGCTTTTTATTCCAATTTTTCTATAACCTAATACGTTGATAACTTCCCATGACGGCTGTCCCTGAAAATAATATCCCCAATAATACTGTTACGTCTGAACGCCCTTTAAATTTTCTTGAGCAGCAGATTAAAGAAGAGTTAGCTTCCGGAAAGCATCAAAAAATAGTGACTCGTTTCCCACCAGAGCCCAACGGCTTTCTCCATATAGGTCACGCAAAATCGATGTGCCTTAATTTTGGATTAGCTGAGAAGTTCAATGGCGAGTGTAATTTTCGTTTCGATGACACTAATCCCGCCAAGGAAGATCAAGTCTATATTGATGCGATCATTCGCGATGTTGAGTGGTTAGGTTTTAAGTGGGCTGGTGATATTCGCTATGCATCCAGCTATTTTGAGCAGTTGTATGAATGGGCTGTGCATTTAATTCAGCAAGGTAATGCCTACGTTTGCCACTTGTCCGCCACTGAGACGCGTGAATATCGTGGTACATTGATTAAAGCGGGCAGAAATAGCCCTTATCGTAATCGAAGTGTTGTCGATAATTTAGCTGAGTTTGAAAAAATGCGCGGGGGTGTTTATGACGAGGGAACATGCATTTTACGCGCAAAAATTGATATGGCTAGCCCTAACATTAACATGCGTGACCCTAGCCTCTACCGCATTCGTAAGCTCACTCACCATCAAACTAGTGATGCTTGGTGTATTTATCCTAGTTATGATTTTGCCCATGGTCAAGAAGATGCGATAGAGGGTGTTACACACTCTATCTGCACTTTAGAGTTTGCCGATCATCGACCGCTATACGAGTGGTTCACTGCTAATTTACCCGTGCCTAATCAACCGCGTCAGTATGAATTTGGTCGCCTAAACCTTGATTATACAGTGACATCTAAACGCAAACTAAAACAGCTAGTCGATGAAAATATCGTCGATGGATGGGATGATCCACGCCTGCCGACTTTGGCCGGTTTTCGCCGCCGTGGGGTAACACCGGCAGCTTTGCGTAAATTTTGTGAAATGATTGGAGTAACAAAATCAGACGGAATTGTCGAAATTGGCATGCTTGAGCATGCCATTCGCGATGATCTTGACAAAACCGCACCGCGTGCTATGTGTGTATTGAATCCGATTAAGGTAACTTTAACAAACTATTCAGAAACTAAGCGCGAGACTATAGTTGCAGCGGGGCACCCAAATCCGAGTGACAGTCTCGCGGTTATCAGCGCGCGTGAACTGCCTTTTAGCCGGGATTTATTAATTGATGTTGCTGACTTTCGAGAAGAAGCTAATAAAAAATATAAGCGCCTAGTGATTGGTAAACGTGTCCGCTTGCGTAATGCATATATTATTGAAGCCGATGAATGCATAAAAGACTCTGCAGGTAATATTATCGAAGTCAGAGCGCGTGTCATTGAAGGCACTTTAGGCAATGATCCTGTTGATGGAATCAAAGCTAAAGGTGTTATTCACTGGGTGGATGCAACACTTCACGCCCGGTGCGAAGTGCATCTTTATGATCGATTGTTTACCGATCCTGCGCCGGATACGGGGACTAAAGATTTTATCGATGCGATTAACCCCAATAGTTTAACGGTACTAACCGGTTGCGCTGCCGAAATTGGTTTGTCATCTGCAAGTTCTAAACAGACTTATCAGTTTGAGCGCGAGGGTTACTTTTGTCGCGACTCTAAAAGCACCGGTAAGACTCTAGTCTTTAATCAGACAATTTCATTAAGAGATAATTTTAATGGTTAGTGAATGCACGAGGACGTACATCTGTTGTCGATTAAACTTTAATTTGAAATTGATGGGTTTAAGCTAGTATTCCCATAATGTTTTGAGTGCCTACAACGTTTTCACTAAAAGTTTATAGATCAACAAATTTATGGGTTAAGAGCATCAGTTAACTTCGTAAAATTAAAGTGTCAGATAAGCGCACGAAGCTAGCACAGGTATCCTTCACACGAAATTGGTACAGGAAAAAGAGTAAAAAATGAGACTAAGAATTTATAATACACTTGCACGTAAGAAGGTAAAGTTTGTACCCATCGAGCCTAACAAGATCCGTCTGTATGTCTGTGGTATGACGGTTTACGACTACTGCCATATCGGTCACGCACGAGTTTTAGTTGCCTTCGATGTTATTACTCGCTTTTTGCGCGCAACCCGTTGGGATGTCGAATATGTCCGCAACATTACAGATATCGACGATAAAATTTTGAAGCGTGCCGAGGAATCCGGTGAAGATTATACCGTGTTAACTGAGCGCTTTATTGATGCAATGCACGCAGATGAAATTGAACTTAATGTATTAAAGCCAGATCAAGAGCCACGAGCAACAAAGCACATGCAAGATATCATTGATATGATTGCGGTCCTGATGGATAAAAAAAGTGCTTATCAGGCAACTAATGGCGATATTTATTATCGTGTCGATTCGTTTGAGAGTTATGGGCAGTTATCGGGTAAAAATACCGATGAACTCCTATCGGGAGCTCGTATTGGTATCGATACTGCGAAAGAAGATCCGCGTGATTTTGCCCTGTGGAAAGCCGCTAAAGCAGGTGAAGTTTGTTGGCAGTCACCCTGGGGCAAAGGTCGTCCCGGTTGGCATATAGAGTGTTCAGCAATGACAAAGGCGTGTCTGGGCAATACTTTTGATATTCACGGTGGCGGCCCAGATCTGCCCTTTCCCCATCACGAAAATGAAATTGCACAAAGCGAAGCGGCCAACGGCTGTAAGTTTGTAAATTTCTGGATGCATGCAGGTGCTGTGCGTGTCGATGGCGATAAAATGTCTAAGTCTCTGGGTAACTTCTTTACTATTCGAGAGGTTTTAAAAAACTATCACCCCGAAGTTGTGCGATTTTTAATTATTAGCAGTCATTATCGTAGCGCCATTAATTATTCAGAAGACAATCTTGTTGACTCTAAGTCAGGTTTGGATCGCTTTTATCAGACACTCAAAAACTACAGCGATGTTGTTGCTGTTGATGACCTTTTATTAACCGTTGATGAAGCAATTCTTGCTACTGTTGAACACCAAGCTGTGATGATAGCCTTCAATGAGCAATTTATTAATTCGATGAATGATGACTTTAATACGCCACAAGCACTGTCGGTAATGTTCGATATGCTGCGATCGGTGAATACCGCTGCAAAGGTAGAAATAGCTTTGGCGAAGTTACTCGTAGCACAGTTAAAGAGGATGGCAGATATTTTAGGCTTATTACAGGCTGATCCTATTATTTTCTTGCAGGGCAACAGCACTGCAACAGGTTTGTCAGCAGATGTGATAGAAGCTTATATCGTCGAGCGAGTTGATGCGAAACTTGCCAAAAACTACGCTAGAGCCGATGAAATTCGTCAGTTATTGATTGATCAAAAAATAATACTGGAAGACTTCCCCACCGGCACATCTTGGCGTAGAGAGTGAGCCAGAAGCGGTAAAGTAGAAATAATATAAAGCATCAATTATTTTATAAAAGGGTAATCTTGAGAGTACACAAGATATACCAGGTAGATACAAAGGAAGTATTTTAAGGAAAGCAAATTGAACAGCATGCCAGTAAGGTTGGATGCAATAAGTAGTAACAGAATTTTCGAGTTGTCTGTCGCCTGTGTTATTGTTGCTTCGGTACTAGTTATTGGGGTAACACCCCATTCCGTCGGACGTTGACCTTATAGATTATTGTCATACTAGATTGAGTCCTTTATTTTTCATCAGAACTATTTATTTCTTGCTTGCAGAGTTCGTTAAGCGAAATATTTTAAGCGTGCATGAAACCTTCTCGGCTCGTTAATTGTCATTATTAGTATTGTGCCCCTCGACGCTAGCGGATTTACTATTGTTGATCATCACAGTAAAATTTTGAGTGTTTCAAACAATGTCAGTCATCCCCAAATAGCGTTTGCTATTAGATTCACTCATTAAAACTTTGCGGCAAACAGGCTATCTGGTGTTTATTATATTGTATGTTTATGCAGCAGCTCGGACCAATTATCTAGTGAAGCCAACAAGTTTTCTTGGAGCTATATCGCTTTGGGTTTGTCAACTTAGGATTGTGTAATGACTTTTATGACGCGAGAGGCTGTCGCGGTATTGCATAATGATTTTTCTCGTTAATAATTACAGATTGTAAGAAGGCTTTCTGTTAAAAAAGAATAGTCATACATGTCTATTAATATCATATTCTTGATGCTACCGTTCTCGGTAGACTTTCTCCTAAAGCATAAAAAATTTGAAGGTTATCGTCAGCCTACAGTTGATCTTTTATTTCGCTGCTCAGTTTTTGTCGTGCTGAAAAGGAAAAAGTAGTTAAATATCTTGATAAGGTGATTCAATTCCTAAACTCATTGAGTCATGCACTGATCACGATGTGAGCCAAAAATATTGCGTAATGTAGACTTTCTAGGTGATGCATCTGCACGTGAAAAAAAAGCATCGAGTAGTCAATCAGTGTAAAATAAATATTCTAAAAACAATTTAACTCTTATGGGGCGTGCTGCAGTGTGTATATTCTTGTTGCATTGCTTGAGACTGGACGCATCGACCTCTATGAAGTATTGGACGGTCGCAATTGACTTGTCTCTATCTACCAAATTACAAAAGAAATGACAGCAACTCAACTCAACTCAAGTCAAGTCATGTCATGTTGGGTCTTCATTGATAATAAACGCATCTAGCTTTAGTCTGTTTGCCAGTTATATGTGACAACGATAGCTCCCTAACTGTCGTCTGTATTGACCGAGCGAATGCTTGGTTGTCAATTTTAAGAAATTCTTTTGAGAAAAGTTAACTTTACCAAAGAAATAAAGTTTCATATTAATTAAATCGAGGCTTTTTTAATTATCATTAAATGGAGACATTACGGTTACTTCTACGTCGCGATAAAAATTTTTAAAGAGCGTGAAAAAATCAATTATCGCTAATTAGGCAGTTTTTTTCACTTTTTTTTTGTTAAAAGCTCCAGAAATAATTAGCCACATTTTTTATCGGTCTAGACAAGCACGCGAAGTTTAGGGATTAACCTGCGAATGCTTTTAACGTAGGATTGACCAAAAAGTCAGTAACACTATCTGTTGACGCTGTCGCTAGAGCTGACAAAATGACTCATGTTTACTTTTAATCCGTATGTATAGCGGGGGCTTTATCTACGGTCTTAGGCTGTTCGCCAGATTGTCTTGCTTTTTAGCTAGTCCTCCTTAATAATCTGACTGCCCAGAGTAGGTAATGCTTTTTCACGCGCGTTGAGTCAATATAATAGTGAATGAAAACTTAGAGCTGTAGAGCAAAATTATGATGGCGATTTATATGCTACGGCGGCCAATTAGGGCGCTAATGTTGCTTAACAGGAGATGAAAATGTCAGACGTAGTACCCTTTATTTATATTCTTTTAGCATGTTATTTACTTAAATATGCATGCGATACCTTCGAACAGGCCGCTGGATATTTAGGACGCAATTTTCCACCCGGAGTGAAAGGTGCAACGGTCAATGCAATTGGCTCAAGCATGCCTGAAATGTTTGTTGTTATTGCCTGCTTGTTTTGGTTCGATGATCCGTCACTGGTGATGGTCGCACTGGGCGTAACCGCAGGTTCAGCAATTTTTAATGGGTGTGTTATACCTGCTCTCTCGATCATCATGGCTAAAGATAATGACGGCAAAACGGTAGACCACATTACGCTAAGTAAACGCGTGTTGCTACGTGATGTATTTTGGGTGTTAACAGCTGAAATTACGTTAGTTATTTTTCTCGGCTTCAATAGTCTTACAATTTGGATGGCTATTGTACTAAATATTATTTACTTTTTATATGCAGTACATCTGTATTTTGACGCCAAAAATCATGATGCCGGTGAAAATGAAGAATACGAGTATGAGGAAATTGAAGATAAAGGCGTTGTTGCGAATCTGTTTTGTTTTAACTTCAATGCGTTGTTTTTCTCAAATCGTGCCTTAACACTAACGACTGCTTTGACCGTTGTAACGCTAGCAACGCTAGTTATTTCAGGCGCTTCTCATATTCTTGTTGTGGGCGTTCTTGGTAGTGCATCAGTTCTGGGCGTGCCTGAGTTCTTTGCAGGCCTAGTTTTTGGTGCTGCAGCCTCTTCTGTCCCCGATTTGATTTTGTCGTTAAAAGATGCTCAGAAAGGAGAGTATGAAGATGCGGTCGCTAATCCATTAGCCTCTAATACTTTTGATACAACCGTTGCCTTTGCATTGCCATTATTAGTTTGGTTCATTATTAACGGCGTTGATTCTTTAGCACTTGTCCAAGATGGCAACTTAACAATGCTTCGCTGGTCTATTATAGGTATTACTGCTGCAGTAGCCGCGAGCTTGCTGTTTAACTACAAGAAAGTAACAAAAAATACCGCTTACTTCCTACTTAGTTTGTTCGTTGTATGGGCAGCAAGCATGTATTTTGTTATTCAATAAATATTGAACTATATAAGAGTTTAACTACAAACTCTTATATACACAGGAGTCTTGGTCGTTGCGATTTACAAAGCATAGAAAATAAGAGTAGATCTGTTAGACGGCCAACGACACAGCTGTTTTATTGGTTATATAATCAATTTATTATTTAAAACAACAAATAGGAGAAATTATTTTGTCTATTAGCTTAGAAAAAGGTCAGCGTATTAGTTTGGAAAAAAATGGTGTAGGCCTCAACGAGGTCTGTGTAGGCGTTAATTGGGGTGCCATTGAGAAAAAAGGCTTCTTTGGCGGCGCCAAGAAAGTGGCTGTTGATTTAGATGCCAGTGTTGGGACCTTCACTGCGGACAAAAAGTTGAAATACGTTGTCTACTACGCTCAATTAAAGACTCCATGCGGCTCAATTCAGCACAGCGGCGATGATGTGACGGGCGATATGGATGGTGACGATGGTCTCGATAATGAAATCATAACAATCAAGATGAAGAGCATGCCTAGTGATGTTGATAAAATTGCTGTAGTGTTGAATAGTTTTCAGGGCCAAGACTTTGCAACTATTCCTTTTGCAAGCGTGCGTCTGTACGAAGGTACCCCAACTCGTGTTGATAACATCATTGCAGACTACAATATCGCCAACGACTCAAAATTTAATGGTAAGATATCCATGGTCTTAGGTGTTTTATACCGACATAATGATGGTTGGAAGTTCCGCGCCGTAGGTGAACCTACAGCTGATCGTAAATTGGAGCAAACTCTCCAGACAGTTCAAGATAATTTTCTATAATACGATGAATCAAATAAAGAGGTGTGACCATGTTAGGTGACTTACTAAATTCTGTAAAAAAGAAATCTGCCGAAATGAAGGCAGGTGTCTTAAAATTTAAAAATAAAGATTTCTTGAGTGCCGCTGCCGCAGGTTCTGTATTGATTGCACGTGCTGATGGAAATATCAGTTCAGATGAAAAGCAGAAAATGATAGCGCTGATTACTCACAATGAAGCACTGAAAGTATTTGATACTGCCGATGTTATTAAGGTCTTTAATGAATTCCTCGGTTATTTTGAATTCGATGCTGATGTGGGTGATTCTAAAGCTTGTGATGCTCTCAACAAAATTCGTGGTGACGACGCTCAATGTCGAACCTTGATGCGTTTGGTAATGGCTATCGCCGCTGCTGATGGCGATTTCGATGCCGACGAGAAGGTTGTTGCTAAAAAAGTTGCCACTGAGCTTGGCTTAAACGCATCTGAATTCAATATTTAAGGTGAATGTGGATGTCAAAAACGGTCGTAATATTCGATTTTGATGAGACATTAGTGCTCGAAAATAGCCTGAGTTATTTATTCCAAGGTGTTGCAGGTAAAAATTATTGGGTGTCCGCAATTCCAGCTATCGTTAAGTCGATATTTTTGTTTGAATTTGGTTATAAGTTACGATTGCGTCTAAAAAAAAGACTGTATATGACACACCTGAAGGGAGTGTCTGAAACCAATGTCTACCAAGCTGGTACAGCTGCAGCTGCTAAGTTGACAGTTAATAGCCATGTAATGAATGAGCTTAAGATGGCAGATGGACGTGGTGACATAGTGCTGATCGCAACCGCATCTCCACGAGTATATGTCACCGCAATACTTGACGAATTAAAAGTTAATTGTTCCAAAATTATTGGTACGGAAGTCGATTTTGAGTCTGGTCATATACTAGGTAAAGAGTGCTCGTGCGAAGAGAAGTGGAATGCGCTAACTAAGGAGCTTGGGTGTCTTAGCATAGACACGATAACAGCCTACGGCAATGCGCCTGACGACCTATTTATGTTGAAGCAGGTTGATCAGGGCTTTGTAGTTAAAGGTGAAGTAGTCAAACATTACAAGAATTAGGGTGTCCCTAATAAATACCAGTAGGGTGTTTTTTAAAATCAAATTGGAGTAGGTCGATATGAGTGTTTCATTAACTAAAGGTGGAAACGTTTCTCTAGAAAAAGTAGCGCCAGGGATGACCAAAATGGTTGTTGGACTGGGTTGGGATACACGTGCTACAGACGGAGTAGATTTTGATTTAGATGCTTCAGTGTTCATGCTTGGAGAGGATGGTAAAGTTGTCGATGAAAAGTCATTTATATTCTATAACAATCTGAAATCTACTTGTGGCTCCGTTCTACATACGGGCGATAACCTCACAGGTGAAGGCGATGGCGACGACGAGTCAATAAAAATTGATCTTTCTCTAGTGCCAGCAAAAGTTACTAAGATTGCGGTTTCTGTGACTATTCACGATGCAGGTAATCGTAGTCAGAATTTCGGTCAAGTTTCGAACGCTTTTGTTCGTATTTTAGACGAAGCGACCGGCACAGAAGCTGTTCGTTACGATCTTAGCGAAGACTACTCTGTTGAGACAGCTATGAACTTCGGTGAAATTTACCGTCACAACGGAGAGTGGAAGTTCAAGGCAATAGGACAGGGTTTTTCTGGAGGTCTAAATCCTATGGCTCAAGAGTTTGGTGTTAGTATTTAGATTAATTCAATTTTATTGGATCGATTGGGCGAGTCAGATAACTGACCCGCCCATTTTTTTAAGGAAGTAGTAATGCTAGGCGAAAACCATTACACAATACCACTGAAAAATGGTCAGTTAGAGTTGGTGATTGAGCCTTCGGTTTATTCATTGGATCTACTATTGGATTTCGCGTCTCGTGAAAATCCAAATCGAGCATATTTGTTTCTCTCGAAAGTGTTGGGGAAATACATTCCATGTCTACCCTCCGCAATGCGTAAGTCATACCAAGATTTAGCGAATATGGTCAGGGTGACTGGTGACTCACTAGTTCTAGGTGTGGCAGAAACCGCCACTGGCTTAGGTGCTGGGGTTGCTCAAGAAATCAATGCTCAATGTGATGGTAAAATTTTTTACACTCAAACAACACGTTATAGTTTTGATGAGCCTTTGGCTTACAGCATCAATGAAAAACATAGTCATGCGCCACAGCATCTTATTTATGATATTGCCGAAAACGTCGATCTGACTAGTATTCAAAACGTAATTTTGGTTGATGACGAGATAAGTACAGGAAATACTTTAGTCCAAATAACTCAGTGTATGATTGATTACCTACCCAATCTCAAAACAGTACATTGGGTATCGTTGGTTAACTGGATGTCAGAAATCAACTGCATTAGTCTTCTTGAAGATAATTCAAATTTAGATTTAAGCTTCCATAGTCTTTTAAGTGGAGGATTCAATTATAATCGTAATACGGATAAAATAATCGAGTTCCCTAAATCAACGGCGATGAGTTTGAGTCCAGCTGTCTGTCGCCGAGATATCGGTCGCATGGGCATTAATGTTGATAAGCTTAAGCAGGTACTATTCGTTAATTCGAAGAACATGCCATTTAATGCTTCTGATCTTAATATTGATGAGCAATACGTAGTTGTGGGAACTAGCGAATTTACCTTTGCGCCATTCCTGTTTGCCGAAATGCTTCAGAAAAGCGGCTACGACGTTTTGTTTGAATCTACCGGCCGCTCTCCGATTCTCCAAGGAGGAGGGATTTTGAATAAGCTAAAGTTTTACGATCCGATTCATAAGGCAGACTATTACCTGTACAATCTACCAATAAATCGTAAGCCGATTATAATGTACGAGACCATTCAACAATTTGAAATGTGTCCATTGCATAAGCTACTCAACTGTAAAGCGGCCATCTTAGGTGAGAGTCAATGACTGTCATCGCTTTTTCAGACCTCGATGACACTCTTTTTCTATCAAAACGTAAGTGCCACGATTTATCTGGGCATAAAAAGGCCGCAATACTACCCGATGGTGAGATCGGTGCTTATTCAACTCCTCAGCAGCAAGCTTTAATTTCATTATTTAATAGTTCGTGCATTATTCCTGTAACGGGTCGCCGCACGGACTCCTTGAGTCGAGTTTTAATTAAGTTTAAGAGTTATAAAATAGCTTCTCACGGGTCGATTGTGCTTGATTTAAAGAATGAGCTGCATCCTTTGTGGCGCATTCTTCTGGAAGAGGAAGAGCCACTTTGGCGTGATCGTATGTATCGATTTAAATTTGAGCTTGAACAATATTGTGAAATTTACAATCTCAAATTACGTGTCCGTGTCATAAGTGATAAAGGTTTCACTTGTTATGTCTGTGTAAAGGGCGAAATGTTACAACTGCAAAAGCTGAAAGCTATAATTAGTGAGCTAAATACCGATGGTTTTGTTGTACATCTCAACGATAGAAATCTTGCTCTTTTGCCACCTTATGCTAGCAAACGTCGTGCGGTCACTTTTCTTAAAAATATCCTTGAAAGCGAAGCCAAAGGACATCTTACCTTTGTCGGGTTGGGTGATAGTTTGTCAGATTCGGCCTTTATGTCTATCTGCGACTTTCAGATGTCACCTTCCAATAGTCAGATTTCAGGTATCTTAAATTGACCCCGGTTAAGCTAAAAAATTCTCATGTTTTTAGTGGTAGCTATGCACCTCAAGATTGCGAGTTTTTACTTCAAGAAATCGATATTAAGCCGATAAGTGTCGCTGAAAAAGAGCGACTTCTTCAGAAGGGTAGCATCCATTATTCGAAGATGATTTCAAACGAAGAGGCACCATCCAAAATTTATTTGGATACCTTTTATAATCTTATTCATATCTATGGCGATCGCCTAGCGGCTGAAATTAAGTTGTTAGCTATAAAAATACATAGTGCTAAGGGTGCAAGTATTACGGTAGTCTCTTTAGCGCGTGCAGGTACTCCAGTTGGCGTTTTGTTAACGCGCGCACTTAAGGCCAATCATACCAGTGATGTGAAACACTATTCAGTTTCGATTATTCGAGATCGTGGTATCGATAATGCTGCGCTGCAATACATCGCTGACTCAGGCCGTAAGGCGGATTCGATTATATTCGTTGATGGATGGACTGCTAAAGGGATTATAAACCGTGAGTTAAAGCAAGCTGTAGCTGATTGGAATTCGACGAGTCATTATAAAATATCGGATGAGCTGTGTGTCATATCAGATCTAAGTGGCCATGCAAAATATATTGCTACTACCGATGACTACGCTATTCCGTCAGGTGTTTTGAACAGTACTGTTTCAGGTTTATTATCTCGCACATTAATGCTCGATGACATAGCGGGCTTTCATCAGTGTGTCCGTTACTCGCATCTAGCCGTATATGATTTGAGCAATTGGTTCGTTGATAATATCTGTGACCGCTTTGATAAGGTCCCTGCTGCCAAAGATGAAGTGTCGTTGAGCGATCAAAGTCAGCGACAAACAGATGTGTCATCGTTTATAGTTAAGACCATGTCTGATTATAATATTCAAGATGTGAACAAGATTAAACCAGGTGTTGCGGAGTCTACGCGTGTAATGCTTCGGCGGGTGCCGCGTCTTTTAATATTGAAAGATATAAGTAGCCCCGATGTGGCCCATTTAAAAGTGCTGGCTAATGAAAAAAATATCATAATTAAAGAAGATCCACTAATGCCGTTCTCTGCAATTGCATTTATTGAAAACGTTAAGGAGTAACCATCTAATGATGGCAAATATTGGTAAATTAAAGATAGCTGCAATACTCATTGTTTGTATTGGTGTGGCTTTTTATACGATTCGAATTTTTATCTCTGAAGATCGTGTCAATAATATTAATCGTCTCGGAGTGAGCTTTTTAAGCGGTGACTATAAAGTAACTTATGCCGGATATAGTGGTGATAAGACTTGGATTGTAACGAATGGCAAGGTGACGTCAGACCCCGCGAAAGGTTACTACTTTTTTTGGGTTAGCGATTTGAAAACTAATAATAAAAAATATATTCAAGTGCCAATGGCCAACACTTACATTGAAGAAGTAAACTAATTATCTAGCTATGTGGTAAGCGAGACGCGCTCGCCGACCCACAATAATACCTGTTGGTGAAGTGACAAG
>JBLIME010000002.1:0-38394 GCA_047638515.1 Pseudohongiellaceae bacterium | reverse complement strand
TCCACAAAGCGAATTCGATGTAGAAGATGCCGTTGAGGACGGTCTGAGTTTTGTTGAAAATGCGATTATAAAGGCCAGACACGCTACAAGAATAACTAAACACGCGGCCATTGCTGATGATTCGGGCATTGAGATAGACGCTTTGTCTGGCGAGCCTGGTATCTTCTCTGCGCGCTTCAGTGGCGAGCACGGTAACGATAAAGCTCACAACCATCTAGTTTTAAAAAAAATGGCCGGCATTCCTCAACCACAACGCACTGCGCGCTTTCAATGCGTGCTGGCTTATATGCGCCATGCCGATGACCCAACTCCATTAATTTGCCAGGCTAGCTGGGAAGGCTTTATTTTGGAGACCCCAAGCGGCGGTGATGGCTTCGGTTACGACCCTATTTTTTATGTACCCGGATACGATTGCACCGCGGCGCAATTATCCCCTGAGTTAAAGAATAAAATGAGTCATCGTGGTCAAGCGCTTCAAATTCTGCTAAAAGCCTTGGCAGAAAAATACCCTACTTGCTTTAACTAACTACCGGTGAAAAATCAATCTCTGTTGTCACTGCCGCCGCTAGCACTTTACGTGCATATTCCTTGGTGCGTCAAAAAATGCCCCTATTGTGACTTTAATTCACACACCAGTAGCAATATTCCTGAGACTGCATACACCAACCGACTTATCGAGGATCTTCGACACCAACTACCTTGGCTAGCGGGTCGAAAATTACACAGCATTTTCTTTGGTGGTGGTACCCCGAGTTTATTTTCTGCAGCCTCCATTGAGAGAATTATTACTGCAGCCGAGGAGCTTGTTGGTTTTGCGCCGAACATAGAAATAACCCTTGAGGCGAATCCTGGCACTTTTGAGCAAGATAAATTTACTGATTTTTTTAAGACCGGCGCTAATCGTCTATCCATTGGTATTCAGAGCTTTAATCCTGGGCACTTAAAAGCCCTTGGTCGCGTGCACTCGAGTGATGAAGCTATGCGCGCGCTCGGTATCGCAACAAAAGCCGGTTTC
The DNA here is from genome assembly GCA_047638515.1 of Pseudohongiellaceae bacterium. Lineage (GTDB taxonomy): Bacteria > Pseudomonadota > Gammaproteobacteria > Pseudomonadales > Cellvibrionaceae > CANLBN01. The sequence goes on along the minus strand of JBLIME010000002.1, from coordinate 37,379 downwards.
AACAACATTAATATCGACCTTATGCACGGTTTGCCGCGGCAAACCGTCGCTGATGCCAGTGACGACATTAATCGCGCCTTAAGCTTTGCACCTCAACATATCTCTTGGTACCAGCTAACCATCGAGCCTAATACAGTATTTTATAAACAGCCACCACCACTGCCTGCCGACGACCAATTAGCAGATATACAAGATGCCGGCATGTATCTACTAGCCGAGCAGGGTTATCGTCAGTACGAAGTATCCGCTTTTTCTCATCCAAACCTCCAATCAAAACACAACACTAATTATTGGTCATTCGGTGACTATATCGGTATTGGCGCCGGCGCCCATGGGAAGTTTACCGATACTGCCAGCCAACAAATAATACGTCGACAAAACACTCGCAAACCCGAGGATTATCTCAATCGACGCTCGACCAACGATAGGGCTACCGTCAAAGCCACGCCGCCATCATTTAAACAGACGATTGTGCCTCGCGACGAATTGATTGTAGAATTTTTAATGAATGCCCTACGCTTAAACAACGGGGTGCCAAAAAATATTTTTGAAGCCTATACCGGTCTACCTCAGCACATATTAGAAGATGCCTTAAAACCGTTAATAAAGCAGGGATTAATTGAGCCTATCGAGCGTCAAATAAAGACGACCGAACTGGGCCAGCGTTTTTTGAACACCGTGCTCACCAGGTTATCCTCTTAAACATTGTCAAGCGTGTTATTGTTGTCTACAATTAAGAATTTCGTGCTCGGAGGAGCAATGCCGAAGCACTATTTCTATGTTTGCTCGGCGTTGATAGCCTTTGCTGCTAATTCAATCTTGTGTCGCTACGGCCTTCACCTGGGTTGGATTGATCCAGCCAGCTTCACGATTATTCGCCTACTTGCAGGAGCCGTAACTTTACTATTTTTATGCCTGCTTAGTCTTAAGAAGATTGAAAAGCCCAAACAGCAACACTGGTTAGGGGCGAGCTACTTGGGTGTCTACGCTGTTGCTTTTTCATTTGCCTATATTTCTTTAAATACCGCAACAGGTGCGCTCATTTTGTTTGGCACTGTACAGTTATTGATGATCGGCACATCGCTTTTAAAAGGCCAACGCTTGCGTGCGGTAGAGTGGTGTGGGATTGTACTCGCCTGTATTGGCTTTTTAGTATTAACTGCTCCACATGTTACAAAACCCTCGTGGTCTGGTTTAATTTTAATGATTATCGCCGGTCTCGGCTGGGGGCTCTACACCATTAACGGTAGCGGCAGTAAGCAGCCGTTAATGGATACCACACTTAATTTTTCGATCGCAAGTGTACCTATAGCCTGTCTATTAATATTTATAAGTCAGCTGCACATCACCACTTTAGGTGTCTTTATTGCCATAGCGTCGGGTTCATTAGCATCGGGAATTGGCTATGCCATCTGGTACGCAGCACTGCCATACCTAACGACGACACAGGCCGCCACTGCACAATTGCTGGTTCCGGTAATTGCGGGAGCTGGGGGCGTATTGCTATTAAACGAGGCACTTAGCGTATCGCTTATTATTGCGGCTTGCTTGGTATTAGGTGGGGTTTATCTAGTCATCTGCGCCAAATCACAAACTTAGATTTTACAAAGTCGAGATCTTCTGCACCGCTATTGTCAAGATCAGCCGCGTGCGCGAGCTTTATAGTTACTCGTTTCTGACCACTTTTTTAGCGTTCACCAATAATTTAGCTATTCTTTTAGCCAACCGCTATACTGCGCCATCGACAGGTTGAATTCATTATGGAAAACATGTTTACTGTTATTTTTATAGGTCTTTTTATGCTCTCTGGCTGTGGCCAGACAGGGCCACTCAAGTTGCCCGAAAAGTCTTCTGAAAAACCCCCTATGACACAGCAAAAAGCTAAGTCGGAGGTCGACCAGCAAACAAACATTACACTCAAAAAAACTAGCTAACAAGCACAACTGCCTATATTTCTTATGACTGATTTTTACTACCAGAAAAACCAATTATTCTGCGAGCAAGTTGCCCTCAATCAGATTGCCGAACAGTATGGTACGCCCAGCTATGTATACAGCCGCGCGGCTTTTACTCGCCATTTTTTAGAGTATCAGCAGGCTCTTGGCGACCATGCTGGGATGATCTGCTATGCAGTTAAAGCCAATTCTAATATCGCCATCCTCAAGGTGCTAGCTAAACTCGGTGCAGGATTTGATATTGTCTCGCTCGGCGAACTTGAGCGTGTTTTAACCGCCGGAGGCGACCCAAGCCGCATCGTTTTTTCGGGAGTGGCGAAGACCTCAAGCGAGATGCGTCGCGCTTTAGAAGTGGGGGTATGTTGCTTTAATGTGGAATCTAGCCCCGAGCTAACAAGACTTAACGATGTCGCGAAATCTATGGGTGTCATTGCACCGGTGTCACTGCGGGTCAACCCCGATGTCGATGCAAAAACCCATCCCTATATCTCCACAGGTTTGAAAGAAAATAAATTTGGTGTCGATATTGAAGAGGCAATTAATGTCTATCAGCAAGCCGCGAGTCTGTCGCATTTAAATATTAAAGGTGTTGATTGCCATATCGGTTCGCAATTAACCACGATCGATCCATTTTTAGATGCTCTCGATCGCGTTTTGCGCTTAGTTGATCGACTCGCAGATTTAGGTATTCACATCGAGCACCTCGACTTAGGCGGTGGTTTAGGCGTGACTTATGACGACGAAAAACCACCCGCGATCAAAGACTATCTTGAAGAAATTATCGTTCGGATCGGGGGTAGAGCATTATCGTTAGCCCTAGAGCCTGGACGCTCGATTGCCGCTAACGCCGGGGTATTGCTAACCACTGTCGAGTACTTAAAGCCCACTCGCCATAAAAACTTTGCCATCATCGATGCCGGTATGAATGATAATATCAGACCCTCGCTCTATCAGGCATGGCAACGCGCGCTGCCGTTAAATGAAGCCGCTAATGTCGAGCCCTTACTGTGGGACCTCGTTGGGCCTGTTTGCGAAACCGGTGACTTCTTAGCCAAAGATAGACAGCTAGCATTGGAGACTGGGGATCGAATTGCGATCATGTCAGCGGGCGCGTATGGTTTTAGCATGAGCTCTAACTACAATAGTCGGCCACGACCTATTGAGATTATGGTGGATGGCGATCAAGTACATGTTATCCGAGACCGTGAAACTGTCGATGATCTTTTGCGTGGCGAAAAATTCATTGACTAATTAATACTGCCTAGTAGATACAAGCATCATGCGACTTCGTTTTACTAAAATGCACGGCCTTGGTAATGACTTTATTGTTATCGATGCTATCAACCAGCGGGCCAACCTATCTTCCGAGCAAATCCAACGGCTGTCAGATCGCCGCTTTGGCATTGGCTGCGATCAGTTATTAATTGTCGAGGCACCACGATGTCCCGATGCCGACTTTTACTACCGCATTTTTAACCACGATGGCTCCGAGGTTGAGAATTGTGGTAACGGCGCTCGCTGTTTTGCAAAATTTGTTCGCGACCGACAACTAACGGGTAAATCAACGATAGTGGTCGATACAGTTGGTGGACGTATGAGTTTGCAGATTCAGACAAATAGTTTGATTAGTGTCGATATGGGAGTACCTATTTTAGAGCCAGCGGCGATTCCTTTTCGGGCCAATCAACGCCAAACTAGCTACCCACTACAATTATCAGAATGTATTATTACTATCAGTGCTATCTCTGTAGGTAATCCCCATGCGGTCACGATTGTAGAAAATGTTGCGACCGCATTAGTTGCCAGCCAAGGTCCTGAAATAGAAGCTCACAGTCGCTTTCCGAATAAAGTTAACGCCGGTTTTATGGCTATTAAGTCGAGGCGTGAAATAGACCTACGTGTTTTTGAGCGCGGTGTTGGCGAGACGCTTGCTTGCGGGACTGGTGCCTGCGCAGCGGTGGTTGCTGGGTGTCTACTGCAACAATTAGACGACAGTGTACTGGTTAATTTGCCCGGTGGTAGCTTAACCATCGAGTGGGCAGGCGTGGGCAATTCGGTTAAGATGACTGGCCCTGCAACGTCAGTTTTCCATGGTCAGGTAGCTATATAGTCTGCTCCTACAAACACGCATAAAAACTTTGAATAACACAAGTTACTATGAAATCACCAAAAATACCCTCAGATATTCCTGTACTAACGGCCTTAACTAACGCGCAAGTTAGCGAATATTTAAGGGCAAACCCACACTTTTGGGCCGATAAAACTGACCTTTTAGCAGAGATAAACTTACCCCATAATCCCAGTGGGCAAACCATTTCTTTGGTCGAGCATCAGGTGTCCGTGTTGCGTGAACGCAATGTCGAAATTCACCATCAACTTGACCAGCTCATAGAAAATGCACACAACAATGATCTCCTTTTTGACAAAACTAAACGCCTCACACTCAGCCTACTGAATGCCCGACAAATAGATCCTTGCCTAGACGCTTTATTTTTTGGCCTCGAACACGAGTTCGACATTCAGTTTTCACAAATATTACTGATTGCCGATGCAGCAGGCAGTATTCCTAGCCCGCTAAATGCGCAGGCGCGCCTAGTTGATATGGCGCAGATTAATCTACACCTACCTAAAATTGTTAATGATCGTCGCGCTATTTGCGGACAACTTAATAGACGCGAAAAAGACTTTGTTTTTGAATCCAAAGCTCACGAGATCGGATCAGCTGCCATCGCACCTCTTTATTTTGAAAATAGAGCTATTGGTGCTATTGCCATCGCCAACCGCGATCCCGGGTTTTATTACTCGGGCATGAACATCTTATTTGTAAACTTTATTGCCGATGTTTTAAGCCGATTATTAATCAGTTATATACCAAAATAATAAACCACTATGGTTCATTCGTTGTTAGGCTGATGGGTGTAAGTCTAACGACCATCAGTAGCGTCGCCATCTAGGTGAATCTAAGATTTTGACAAGTTTAGTAATGCCTCAATAAATGTCGAGCCGATGAATTTGGTCTATTAGCTAATAGGCAAACTCAACTTGCAACCAAAGCTGTTGAAGTGATTAGCCGCTCGATTAATAATTACCATTTCAGTAGCCACAATCATCACACCACTAGATCAATACCGCTTCCGATTAGAGGCTTGGGACTTGCTAAGTATTTAATAAAACCTTACCACGGACTTGTTAACACCCCCTAAAGCTCTACTAAATAGGTTGACTTCCATAATTGCTCGTTGGCTTTTGAGGTGGATCTGCCAGCACATTAGCTGCGATCCTGCTAATCCGTCCACCAGAATCTAAGAAGCTCTCGATTTGAGCATTGAGTTGTTGGCGCTGGAGCTGTTTAAGGCCTGCTGTCGACTCTACTGCACTCATATTAGCTTCAGTCTCAGTGATGTTATCACTGAGACTAGTTGTTTCTCCCGTCATTATTCCACTCCATAATTATCAACGTCACACCGACTCACTGGTGATAGTTTATATAACGGCCGATAGGGACATAATTGAAGCTTTTTAGTCGTTTGTGTTTTTATTGAGAAAGCGTCGCTGTACGATAGCTAATAAAGCCGGCGGGGAAGAGAATATAACGAGGGCACTAGGAGAGTCTAAAGTCTACGAACAAGTTATTCGCTGTGTTCGTAGAGCTAATACCGATTACTGACAAGCTTATACCGCGTCTATGCCGGTCTCGCCGGTACGGATACGGATCATCTCACTCACTTCAGTGACGAAGATTTTACCGTCTCCAATTTTACCCGTATGAGCCGCTTTCGTAATAGCTTCTACCGACTGCTCGACCATCGAGTCTTCGACAACCAGTTCTAGTTTAACTTTAGGGAGAAAGTCAACCACATACTCGGCACCACGATACAGCTCGGTATGCCCTTTTTGTCGACCAAATCCTTTCACCTCTGTCACCGTCATGCCTTGAACACCTACATCTGACAGTCCTGTGCGAACATCGTCAAGTTTAAAGGGTTTAATAACAGCTGTAATAAGCTTCATGGGGGGTTCCTGTGTGTCTTCTATTGTTGAAATTACTAGCAGTGGGAGCATAACAGTTATCGCAATTAATGCCCACAGCGAGCGCTACGGCGGCACTAAATGTTGTCACATAGTTAGTCTATAGATAAGTAGTGCGCACAAAAAAGGCTGCATGTAACATGCAGCCTTCAGGTATTACTTGTCTGTATTCAAATCTTTATTCAACCACCAACGCGCTAGCGCATTAGTGGTTGTCTTATTACTTGCTGGCGAACTCTGGGTAGGCTTCCATACCGCACTCGGAAAGATCGACACCGTCGAACTCTTCTTCTTCGCTAACGCGAACACCCATAATTGCTTTAATGATCAACCAAACGATCAAGCTAGTCACGAAGACCCAAACAAAGATAGTGAGTAGGCCTACAATCTGGCCGGCGAAGCTAGCATCGCCAAAGATCGCTACTGCTAGTACACCAAAGATACCTACGGTACCGTGGACAGAAATGGCGCCAACAGGATCATCTATCTTCATTTTATCTAAGGCAAGAATACTGAAGACAACTAAAATACCACCAAGACCTCCAATAATGGTTGATACCAGTGCGCTTTGAGAAGCGGGGTCGGCAGTAATCGCAACTAGACCGGCTAGGGCACCGTTGAGCGCCATCGTTAGATCAGCTTTGCCGAAAATAAGACGAGCAACAACAAGAGCTGCTATTAAGCCACCCGAAGCCGCAGCGTTGGTATTCATGAACACGTTAGCCACTTCATTGGCAACTTCAATACCACCAAGCTTGAGAGTAGAGCCACCGTTAAAACCAAACCAACCCATCCACAAGATAAATGTACCTAAGGTTGCCAAGGGTAGGTTAGCGCCAGGAATCGCGTTGATTTGACCGTTTTCACCATACTTGCCTTTGCGAGCACCAAGCACTAGTACACCAGCTAAAGCAGCAGCAGCTCCGGCCATGTGCACGATGCCCGAACCGGCATAATCACTGTAATCAAGACTATACAAGCCAAATACAGAGTCGCCATTCCAAGTCCAGCTACCTTCCATCGGGTAGATAAGACCGGTCATCACAACAGCAAAGACTAAGAAAGCCCAAAGCTTCATACGCTCAGCTACAGCACCCGATACAATCGACATTGCGGTTGCTACGAATACGACTTGGAAGAAAAAGTCGGAGGCTCCAGCATATTCGCTCATATCGTCAAAGCCGGCTTCGGCGGATGCTGCTAATACTGCCGCAACTGCTGCTTCGTCCATACCACCGGTAGTTGTAACACCCGATAGAAATAGGCCGCCGTCATACATAATTTCATAACCACAAATCATATACATGGTGCAGGCAATCGCAAATAAAGCGACGTTTTTCGTCAAGATTTCTGTCGTATTTTTAGCGCGAACTAAGCCAGCCTCTAGCATGGCAAACCCAGCCGCCATCCACATGACCAGTGCGCCACAAATTAGAAAATAAAAGGTATCTAAGGCGTACTGTAGCTCGAAAATCTGGTTTTCCATTTCTTCTCTCCAAATGGTTACATTTATTTATTAAACATTAGTTGTTAGGTTCTGCCAGCGTCGTTAAATCAACGTTATAAGGCATCGTCGCCGGTCTCACCGGTGCGAATACGAATAACTTGCTCTAGGCTTTCAACAAAGATTTTACCGTCACCAATTTTTCCGCTGTGGGCCGCTTTAGTAATCGCTTCTATGACACCGTCAACTTGTTCGTCGCTGATCGCCACTTCCAATTTAGTTTTTGGTAGAAAATCGACCACATATTCAGCGCCACGATAAAGTTCTGTATGGCCTTTTTGACGACCAAAGCCTTTTACTTCTGTCACAGTCACACCCTGAACACCTATATCCGATAACGCCTCACGCACGGTATCTAATTTAAAGGGTTTGATAATTGCCGTTACTAGCTTCATATAGCTGTCTCCCGAAAATGTTAAGTAACATTCCCTCGTTTAAAGTTATTGTATTTATTGTTGTTGAATTTGCGTCGATCAATACAACCTGAAAATGTCTTATCGTAAACTGTAATTAGCTTAGCGAATGAACTTTACAAAGCAAAGCCTATACCAAGGTTAAAATACTGTTTTAAAACAGGTGCTTACGCGGAAATCGTTACAAGGTAGTGGCTTAAGAGTAAGGTCGCCGGAAGTTGCGCACTATTATGGTGCGATATATGTGACAACATGAAATGCGTGCACTGTATTCGTGCGCGGTCGCCTAGGGGAGATATAATGTGTGCCTAGGAATAGGGTGGCGATGGCAAGTGGATGTGTTTATCGTGATATTTGCTTGCTAGTCATATCAACGTGTTGCTTACTCTGGCTGCTTTTGCTGCTTAATCGACGCTTCCAAGACGACGAAGCGCTGCTCTAGGTCCTCTAGCAGTCGACGAGTGCGCAACAGCACTGCTCTTTGTGCATCAAATTCATCTCTAGGTACAAGATCAATATGACGCAGAGAGGCGGCAATTATTGCCTTGAGCTGTGATCGGCTTGACTCACTCACCGGACTTACTGATTCGGTTTCAAAATGAGACATGACTTCATCGAACAGGCGATTTAACATAACAGCTTCCTAAAAAATATTGAGACAAAAATCTACAGCGACTTCGTGAACGCTCGTTATTAGCGCATCAGGCCATATTATAGCATCATCGATTTGTTAAATAATCGACCGACGGCCACGGCTAATAAATTGCGCAAGCGACACCTACAATTTTTTTGCACTGAGCGGCTGAATATCTAGTCATCGATTATAGATAGCCTTGCTAGGTGCCAAGCAATTGCGCTATCTAATGCCGGTGTAATTGGCCGGCTAGCCTTTGACAGGTTTTACGGCCAACAGATAGCTCTCGTGCTATCAATAATTACGTGGTCGACTTCGCAGCCGTTCAATCTAAACTTTTCTTCCTAGCGATGCCTAGCCCTGATACTTAAAGAGGGCCTGAATGGCGACAGACACTTCAGCTTTCATTAAGGGGCCGATACTGAGCCTCTATGGCGTCAGAATAAAAGTCGTTCAGCGACCCCTCAGCAGTCATATTATCAACATCATCGAGTTTTTGATCAGCTGTATTAAGGTTTCATTTTGATCTAGACACAGCTTCTGTAACTGATTGAGTAAAGACTGGGTGAGCCGTTACTATTGCCCAAGGTGTCGAAGCCGATAGTCACTTGGGTCAATATTCATCCACAGATAGTCCATGCTGTTAGTGCATCGGTTGTTGTTGCTAAAAACGTGGCAATAGCAAGACGGTTGCTGCCACTTTAGCCTTAAATTCACTTATAACTCAGAGGCGAAGTCCTTGTCTGTTGTGCAACGAAACCGAAACTTCTAGATGACACAGAGCCTTTGTTACCAGTGAAGCCTCGCAACACAGGATTATTATTGTTGGTTTTCTGGCGAACCAATGCGCGATGCCGTCAGCAGCATTACACGCCCAAGGCAACCGCACCGACAAACAACATTAGTGACGGCTCCAGACTATAACACGAGTAAAATACCTCGATTTGTCAAGAAATGCCGGCGGCGTTAACTGTCGAACTCACCGCTGATCGTTGCGAAACTTGTCACAACCGGCAAGTAACTATCGCTTCACACGCGGCATCAGCTTTCATTCTTAGCCTCATTTGCGCGAGGCCCATGCATACCTGTTGTGGTGGTATCATCTATTTATGCACTTTCTGAAGTCTAGCTATGCTTACGCCCGCCAACACAGTTCAACACGATTCATTGTGAGCCCTCATCACTTAACCGCGCATCCACTGGTGAAACTTAGCCAGCGCTACTAGTGTTCTTTTAGAGACGTTTTTACGCTTCCACGCACCAGCCACAAATTTATTGGCCTCGCTCATTGTGGGATAAATATGAATCGTATTTAAGATTTTGTTTAAACCGATATTGTTTTTCATTGCCGAAACATATTCAGTAATTAACTCACCACCATGAGCACCGACGATAGTACAGCCTAAAATTTTATCGCTGCCCTTTTGTGTCAATACTTTTACGAAACCTTTAGCTTCGTTGTCAGTAATAGCGCGGTCAAGATCGTCAATACCATACTTAGTCACATCATAAGGCACAGCCTTTACCTGCGCTTCAATTTCGCTTAAGCCAACCCGTGCAACCTCGGGATCGCAAAAGGTAGCCCAGGGAATGACGCGGTAGTCGACTTTGAATTTTTTAAACTTACCAAATAAAGCGTTCACGCTCGCGAACCATGCTTGATGTGCTGCGGTATGAGTAAATTGGTAAGGACCTGCAACATCACCACAAGCATAGATATTTGGATACTTGGTCCGTAAATATTCATCAACCTTAATTGTGCCGGTGCGCGCCACCTCGATGCCTAGTTTTTCTAGACCTAACCCATCGGTATTGGCCTTGCGACCAACCGCGACCATAACACGGTCAAAGCTAACGTCTGATTCTCTAGCGTCACTTTTAAGTTGTGCAGCGTAACCCTGATCAGATTTTTTAAAACCAACTATCTGGTGCTCAAGCAAGACAGTTATACCCTCTTGCTTGAATATATCCAGCATATATTCAGATACATCTTTGTCTTCACGAGGCATAAGACGATCTGCCATATCGACAAGAACCACCTCGGTACCTAGGCGCTGAAAGGATTGTGCCAATTCACAACCAATAGGGCCGGCGCCCATCACCAGTAGTTTTTTTGGCTGCACGGTTAACGACCATAAACTATCTGATGTTAATGGCTGAACCTCACTTAAGCCAGGAATTGGCGGCAGAAATGGTCGGGCACCGCTAGCAACGATAATGTTTTTAGTGGTGATTGTTTTTCCACCGACTTTGACCTCGTAAGGACTGCGAATAGTTGCATCACCTTGAATACATTCAACCCCTAAATTGGTATAGCGCTCGACCGAATCATGGGGCTCGATGGTGTCGATAACCTTGTGAATGCGCTGCATAACTTTTGAAAAATTTACCACTCCGCGGGCATCGTCTATCCCGAGTTGATCCGCTTGATGAATATAATGATTGGTTTTTGCCGCACGTATTAAAGCTTTGCTCGGAACACAACCTGTATTAAGGCAGTCGCCGCCCATCTTGTGTTTTTCGATAAGCACGACTTTTGCCTTAACCGCTGCCGCAATATATGCGCTGACAAGACCTGCGCTACCCGCGCCGATAACCACTAGATTTGCATCGAATTTCTTAGGTTTGGGATAGGCCTTATAAACTTGCCTGGCTTTCCAACCAGTAACGCAAACACGTACGATATAGGGAAATAGAGCTAACAGCACAAAAGCACCTAGTATAGAAGGCGTTAACACGCCAGCCACACTGAGCTCTTCTACGGCACCTAATTGCGCACCTGCATTTACAAAAATAATGGTACCGGCAAACATGCCAATCTGACTGACCCAATAAAATGTCCAAGCCTTAATTTTAGTTAAACCAAAAACAAGATTCACTACAAAAAAGGGAACGGCTGGAATGAGACGGAGCGTGAACAAATAGAATGCGCCTTCTTTATCAACGCCGGCATTAATTTTGCTCAAATAGTTGCCAAACTTTGCATTGACAAAATCGGCAAATAACGTCCTCGATAACAAAAAGGCGAGTGTTGCACCTATGCTGCTCGCAAAAGATACTAGTAACACACCTAACCATAAGCCAAAGACCGCACCCCCTAATAAGGTAATAGCTGCTGCCCCCGGAAGCGACAGCGCCGCAACTAAAATATATAGACCAAGATAGGCAAGGGAGGCTGTTAGTACATTTTCATCAACCCAATTTCTAAAGGTCGATATAGCTATATATTGCTGGCCGTCGAAGTAAAAAAAGGCTGCGATGAGCACAACCACCGTGGTTAATAAAAGTAACTTGACATACTTCATTTAGATTCCTGTAATAAATTTATCGCTGCCCATCTTTTTATACACCCTACATACCCACACATTCGGAATATGACCATGGGCGCTGTCCGAGAGACTTATGCTGCCCGATACGTTTTAACAGCGCGAGCTTATATCGTCAAACATGATTAATGTGCGTTGAAACAATCGCCTTACAAACCTAGACTACCCAGACCTCACTTTAGTTGCATTTAAATACTTGAGCGTTCAAAAAGTCATTATTTAAGCGAAAACATTTGCCTTGTAAAGCCCTTAAAACCTGTCAGTTTTATCCACTCAATAGCTTACTTGTTAAGCTTACGTCGTAATTTTTAGTTAATATAGACGATAGTCTCCGTTAATTATTCAGTGGAAAGTGATTTATGGTATTCTGGTAACTGGTGCTATTTTTAAGTGAATTGAGGATTTTTTATGAGTGACGCGATCACACATGTAACAGATGACAGTTTCAATGACGATGTGTTAACTGCTGAGGGACCGGTTTTAGTAGATTTTTGGGCAGCTTGGTGTGGACCCTGCAAAATGATTGCCCCCGTTTTAGATCAATTGTCTGGTGAATATGCAGGCCAGCTGAAAATTTGTAAAATAGATGTCGATGGCAACAAAGAAACACCAGCTAAGTTCGGCGTCCGTGGCATTCCTACGTTAATGATTTTCAAAAACGGCAACATGGAGGCACAAACCGTTGGCGCCTTGTCAAAACCTGACCTTGAAAATTTTATCAAAGAAAATTTATAGACTTTAACGCTGTCCCACAAACACATTTTAGAGCAATAACAACGCTTATTTCACTAAGACAATAAGCGTTGTTAGCCATCTTTTTAACGGCTACTAAGCGCTTTATTACAAAAAATCATGCATATCTTCACAACGACTTAAACACACCTGTAGTGGACGTTATTACTTTTTCCGACAGATTTTTTGCCCTGTTTAATTTAAATAAGCTTTATTTACTCTACATTAAGTTAAAAAACGTATAAAAATAAGTTGATAACTTGCGCTAACTTGAATTGTCGTTATAATCTATTTCGAATATTTGAATACTAACAACCCAAACTAAAAATATATAAGGGTTAGCTCTTCAAGCACCAAAACCTCATTTGCACTTCCTCCTTCGGAGCTATCCCCGAGTTTTTGTGATTTTTACCGCTTAACTTATATTCAAACTAATTCCAGGCTCAGACAAATTCCAAACAATTGAATCTTATTGACACCAAAATCTCTCGGCCTTTCATCTCTCCTAACCTCGCACCTAAATACCTATGAATTTAACTGATCTAAAAACAAAACCTATTGAAGAACTTATAAACATTGCCAACGAGATGAATCTCGACAACATGGCACGTTCGCGCAAACAAGATGTCATCTTTAACATCTTAAAACGTCACGCTAAAAGCGGTGAAGACATCTACGGCGATGGCGTTCTAGAAATACTTCAAGATGGTTTTGGATTTTTGCGCTCTGCCGACTGTTCATACCTTGCAGGTCCCGATGACATTTATGTTTCACCAAGTCAGATCCGTCGCTTTAATTTACGTACTGGCGACACCGTTGCTGGAAAAATTCGCCCCCCGAAAGAAGGCGAGCGTTATTTTGCACTGCTTAAAGTCAATGAAATTAACTTTGATAAACCCGAGAGTTCACGCAATAAAATTTTGTTTGAGAACTTAACACCGTTATTCCCTAATAAACGTCTCAAACTCGAAGCGGGTAATGGCTCTACCGAGGACTTGACCGGTAGAATTATTGACATGATTTCGCCCATCGGTAAAGGTCAGCGCGGCTTGATTGTCGCACCGCCAAAGGCTGGTAAAACGATAATGATGCAGCACATTGCTCAGGCGATTACGCGCAACAGCCCAGAAACTCACCTTATTGTTCTACTCATTGACGAGCGTCCAGAAGAAGTCACTGAGATGCAGCGCTCAGTTCGCGGTGAAGTGGTTGCCTCAACGTTCGATGAGCCGCCGTCGCGCCACGTTCAAGTTGCCGAAATGGTTATTGAAAAAGCTAAACGACTCGTCGAACATAAAAAAGATGTGATGATTTTACTTGATTCGGTAACGCGTCTCGCGCGTGCTTACAACACCGTAATACCCTCATCAGGTAAAGTACTCACTGGTGGTGTCGATGCACATGCACTCGAGCGTCCAAAACGATTCTTTGGCGCTGCACGCAACATAGAGGAGGGCGGCAGCCTGTCAATCATCGCTACGGCACTTATTGATACTGGGTCTAAAATGGATGAGGTTATTTACGAAGAGTTCAAAGGTACCGGTAATCTCGAGCTACACCTCGATCGTAAAATGGCGGAAAAACGTATTTATCCTGCTATTAATATTCGTCGTTCAGGTACCCGCCGCGAGGATTTATTGCTCAGTGAAGAAGAACTACAACGTGTGTGGATTATGCGTAAATTGCTCAATGACATGGAAGATATATCTGCTACTGAGTTCCTAGTCGACAAATTGAGGGCCTTCAACACTAATGATGACTTCTTTTTATCGATGAAACGCAAATAGAATTTAATTTAGACGCACCCAAAGATCGGCATTGTCTAGACCACATCGGTGCCGATACTCAACTTCCAATTAAACTATTGCCTCCTTAGTTAACACTCCCAGCTCAACTGGCTATCTAGTACTTTGTTAAGTTATTTCTAACCAACCCGTTCTTGCACACTTTTTATAAACCATCGATTGTCTACTTGGCTAAATTTTAGCTGCACCTGTGTGTTGCTGTCTCATCTGTATTTCCCGACACCCAAAAACTAGCGCGCCTTGGGCCACGTATATTTCAAGTAGACACGATACTGAACAAACTAATAAGTAACCGACACATTTATTATGAGTCAGCGCACAGCGTCCACTAGTGTTAAGCTTATCGCTTATAATATCCATCAAAAATAACGATCTCTCATAAAATGAAATATAAAAACCTTCGCGATTTTATCGACCAACTTGAAGCCCAAGGCGAATTAAAGCGTATTAAAACTGCGGTTGATCCCAACCTTGAGATGACCGAGATTTGTGATCGCACTCTACGCGCTCAGGGTCCGGCACTGTTGTTTGAAAACCCAACGGGACACAGTGTTCCGGTACTCGCTAATTTATTTGGCACCCCTAAACGGGTCGCAATGGGCATGGGCAAAGATTCAGTTGAAGCTTTGCGCGAAGTGGGCAAAGTCTTGGCGATGCTCAAAGAGCCCGAGCCACCGAAGGGCATGAAGGATGCTTTGAGCAAAATTCCACTTCTCAAGCAAGTGTTTAACATGTCACCCAAAATTGTCAAAAAAGCCGACTGCCAACAACAGCAGTTTACCGGTGACGACATTGATCTTGCTAACTATCCTATACAAACTTGCTGGCCGGGAGATGCCGGCCCCTTAGTAACCTGGCCACTGGTCGTGACCAAAGGGCCTAACAAAGAGCGTCAAAATTTAGGCATCTATCGCATGCAGGTCATCGGTAGAAATCGTTTGATTATGCGTTGGTTAAGCCACCGTGGCGGCGCACTCGACTTTCGTGATTGGCAGCGGCAAAACCCCGGACAACCTTATCCAGTCGCGGTTGCACTGGGCGCTGATCCGGCCACTATTCTAGGTGCAGTAACACCCGTACCCGACACCTTAAGTGAGTATGCTTTTGCAGGTTTACTGCGCGGCAGCAAAACTGAGGTTGTTAAGTGTATTGATAGCGACTTACAAGTGCCGGCCAATGCAGAAATTATCTTAGAGGGCTTTTTGTACCCGAATGACATGGCTGATGAAGGCCCGTTCGGTGATCATACTGGCTATTATAATGAAGTCGATAGCTTTCCGGTCTTTACTATTGAACGCATCACCCAGCGCGAAAATCCGATTTACCACTCGACTTACACCGGCCGTCCACCCGATGAGCCCGCAATCTTGGGCGTCGCATTAAATGAAGTCTTTGTGCCAATACTGCAAAAACAATATCCTGAAATAGTGGATTTTTATCTGCCTCCCGAGGGCTGCTCCTACAGAATGGCTGTTGTCACTATCAAAAAACAATATCCTGGCCACGCTAAACGCGTGATGATGGGCGTGTGGTCTTTCTTACGACAATTTATGTACACTAAATTCGTTATCGTCACTGATGATGATGTTGATGCGCGCAATTGGGAAGATGTTATTTGGGCCATTACGACTCGCACAGACCCCGCACGAGATATTACATTGATAGAAAACACTCCCATCGATTACTTGGACTTTGCCTCTCCGGTGTCGGGGCTCGGATCGAAAATGGGCTTAGATGCCACCAACAAGTGGGAAGGTGAGACCACCAGAGAGTGGGGCACACCGATCGTTATGAGCGCCGATGTGAAGCAGAAAGTAGATAGTATTTGGCAAGAACTAGGCATTGAAAAAAAAGATTGACAAGTCTTACTTGATGATCGAATTTGTTAACTCAACCTATTTATTTTGTAAGGTGTAAACAAGGCAGATTGTATAAAATCAGGCACGCTGCCAACTGGCGTGCACGGTCTTAAAGAATTCTGGGTGAGCTCAATGTTCACCGTTATTTAGTCTACTGACACGTTGACACACTAAAACAACCCCCACGCATTTAGCAGGGTATTCATATTAATTCTTAAACCCAAAAAGCTTGTGTCTAACTATTTCATCGGCAACACCCTCTGGCAGATAGGTTTCCCAATCGCCTCGACCGTCAAGCAACTGCTTAAGGATTTCACGTGAATAAATACTCAAAAGATCTTTGTGGCCGCAGTCGATGCCCGATATAAATTTATTTTCGACCAGATGACAGTATAAGAATCGTAAGTGTTCGGGAACTCGAATATCGTCAAAGTTGCTAATTTCTCCATCGGCATCCAGTTCGGGATAAACAAACAAACAGGTGTTGTCCGGAAATAGTTTCCCAAAACCCTCTAAGATTCCACCTTCGACACCGCGGTAGGAATCTTCATCAAAAATTTGCCTCATATTAATCATACCCACCGCAATACCAATTTGTAATTTTGTGTATTGACGAAAATAGGCTCGCAGCGAAAAATAACGCGTGTAGTCAGAGACCATGACGGTATAACCGAGCAGATTTAATAATTGAATGCGCTGCACCATATCTGCTTCGGGCACGTTATTGTCGTTACCCTTGGTATCGTTGAGGGTGATTTCTGCAATGGCAATGGTATTTTTGATATCGACATTGTGCAGGTTTGCGAATGACGTTTTCGCCTGCTCGATCATATCGACATTGAGGTTAGTGACCGGTCTAAAAGAACCTCGAATGGTTAAAATATGCTTTTTATAAAGAACATCCGCTGGCACTGCAACACCGCCATCGGGAACAAACATGATGCCGCGCGTTTTCCAACTACGAATAAGATGTAGGTTAATTGCACGATTGTCGATATCTTCAAAATAAGGCCCATGAAAATTAATGGCGTCAATTTCTATACGATCACCTTTTAAGTTATCGGTAAGTGAGTCGATCATTAACTTGGGGTTTTCGAAGTAATAATAAGCGGCATAGATAAGATTAACACCCAACACACCTAGTGCATGTTGCTGTGCCTCGGCACTGTCGTCGCGCATACGCACATGCAAAACAATGTTTGATGGCTCGGCACCAGGGTACATCTGGACGCGAATACCACACCAAGCATGGCATTCGTTATCACGATTAAAACTTTTAGCTGCAACTGTTGCCGCATAGGCAAAAAAGCGTGAAGACTTAGAACGGCTGTCCCCAACGCGATCGACAACCAGGTCAAACTCTTGCTGCATCATAGCGTCTACGCGCTCTTTGCTAACGTAGCGGCGGTTTTCCTGAACACCATAAATTGCATCAGAGAATTTCATGTCGTAAGCCGACATCGTTTTTGCAATTGTTCCCGCCGCTGCACCAGCCAGAAAAAATTGGCGCGCAACTTCTTGGCCGGCGCCGATCTCTACAATAGTCCCGTATTTTTTTTCATCAAGATTGATACGCAAGGCTTTTTCACTAACACTTCGCGAACTCGCATTACTGTATTTTGAACCACTTCTTTTATCCATTATATGTCCAAAAAAAACTGTGACTTATAAATTTTTAAACTTATCTTAGTAATAGTTGATAGATAGCTTAAGCTAGATAACTATGTCAATGATGTTGTACATTGCTGACTATTTTAACGACCTCATCGTCAAAGAATTACAACACCATAATCGCATCAGCTTCAATCATCGAGCCTTTCGGTAACTCACTAATACCTAATGCTGCTCGTGCGGGGTAGGGCGCTTCAAAATACTGAGCCATAACTGTGTTGACAGTAGCGAAGTTGCTTAAATCAGTTAAGAAAAGATTTAACTTAACGATATCAGCCAAGCTTCCATTTGCCGCTTCGCAAACAGCTCTTAGATTTTTAAAGACCTGGTGGGTCTGCGCCTCGAAGCCACCTGCCACCATTGTCATCGATTTAGGATCGAGAGGAATTTGACCTGAAATGTACACTGTATTGTTAGTTTTAACCGCTTGCGAGTATGTACCGATTGCTTCAGGTGCTTGATCGGTAGAGATAATTGCTTTGTTTGTCATAGGGATTACACCAAATTGTTAATTAATGATTCGATTATAAATATGATAAAAAACACGAGTATAAGTGCGAAGAGCGCGAATTACAAAATAAGAAATGAATTGTCTTTAGAGCCTAATTGATGCCTTATTTTGCCGATAGCTTTTTTGCTGCCTCTATCGCAAAATAGGTCAATATTGCATCGGCACCCGCGCGCTTTATTGCGGTCAAAGACTCTAAGATAACTGCATCGCTTAATATACCCGCACTAATTGCGTGCTTATGCATACTGTATTCGCCACTGACTTGATAGGCAAAGGTGGGCACTTGAAATTTGTTTTTTACACGGCGAACGATGTCTAAATAAGGCATCGCCGGCTTAACCATCACCATATCGGCGCCCTCGCTGATATCCATCGCCACCTCGTGCAAGGCCTCATTAGTATTGGCGGGATCCATTTGATAAGTCATTTTGTTGCCTTTACCCAACATACCTGAAGAACCTACGGCATCACGAAAAGGTCCATAATAACTTGAGGCGTACTTGGCAGAATAGGCTAATATTTGCACGTTAATAAACCCAAAGCCATCGAGAGCATGGCGAATAGCACTAACACGTCCGTCCATCATGTCAGACGGAGCAATAACATCTGCACCTGCCTCAGCACAGCAAACCGCTTGTCTAGTTAAGGCCTCAACGCTTATGTCATTTAATACGTAGCCATCTTCGTCAATAATCCCATCTTGTCCGTGGCTGGTGTAGGGATCGAGAGCGGCATCGGTAATCACCCCTAAATCAGGATAGGCGCGTTTAAGAGCACGCACTGCTCTACAGACAAGGTTATCGGGGTTGTATGCCTCAGCACCATCAAGGGATCGCGCGGCCGCGTCGACATTAGGAAACAAGGCGATCGCCGGTATACCCAGCAATACCACCTCTGCGACCGCCTTGAGTAGCTCATCGACGGAATAGCGCTCGATACCGGGCATAGTGTCAATAGGAATTCGCTGGTTGATACCCTCAACAACGAACATCGGATAAATTAAGTCATTTGCACTTAACTGCGTTTCGCGGACCAGACGACGAGAAAAGTCATGAAAACGATTGCGACGCAAACGTGTGGCGGGAAACTGTCGAGACATATTAAACCTTAATAAATGACATTGCTTGATTGTTAATAGTGACAGAGTACAACAAACTAGTCGCTGCCGCATCTACACAGCTGAGGCCTCGAGAACAATGCTATGGGCATGGGTGGCTCCGTGTTAATATTCGCAAGAGTTAGTTGCGGTCAAATATTTTTCATGCAGCATCTGCTTCATACATTTCTTATGCTGTCCTAGTTATTGCTAGCCTAGGCAGTTCGCGTCTAACCCTTGGTAAATAAATCATGAAAGTAACGGTTTTTGGTATCGGCTACGTAGGTCTTGTTCAAGCTGCCGTGCTTGCTGACGTCGGCCACGACGTTTTTTGCGTCGACATTGATCAACATAAAATCGATCAACTAAAAAAAGGCTATATACCTATTTACGAACCAGGCCTCGAGTCTTTGGTTAAGGCGAATTTTGCTGCGGGTCGCTTACATTTTACAACGGACGCCAAAGCCGGTGTTAAATTTGGCGAGGTACATATCATTGCAGTTGGTACGCCGCCAGATGAAGATGGTTCTGCCGATTTAAAATATGTGCTTGCAGTTGCACAAACTATCGCCTCGCACATACAACAAGAAGTGATCGTAATTGATAAGTCGACGGTACCGGTTGGCACCGCCGATAAAGTCGTTGCCGCTATGAAACAGACACTGGCGAGCCGAGACTGTGATGTTGACTTTCATGTTGTCTCTAACCCGGAGTTTTTAAAAGAGGGCTCAGCTGTCAGCGATTGCTTAAAACCGGATCGCATTGTAATTGGTACCGATGGTAATGAGCACGCAAAAAATGTGATGAAGGAACTTTATGAGCCCTTTAATCGCAGCCACGAACGCTTAATTTTTATGGATACTCGCAGTGCTGAGCTCACTAAATATGCAGCCAACTGTATGCTTGCCACTAAGATTAGTTTTATGAATGAGATGGCAAATCTCGCTGAGAAATTAGGTGCAGATATAGAGATGGTGCGCCAAGGCATCGGCTCTGACGAACGTATTGGCTATCACTTTATTTACCCTGGCTGTGGCTATGGCGGCTCTTGCTTTCCTAAGGATGTGCAAGCACTCATTCAAACATCCGAGAAAATTGGTTATGACTCTAAGATTCTCAAAGCTGTTGAAGCGATTAATATTCAGCAAAAACAAAAGTTATTTGAATACATTCGACGCTATTTTTGCAGCGATGCCACCGGCGGCACTCCGCTTGAAACCAGTTGTGAAAATCTTCGTGGTAAAACTTTTGCGCTTTGGGGTTTATCCTTCAAACCGAAAACTGATGATATGCGCGAGGCATCTAGTCGCGAATTAATGCAAGCATTATGGGCCTGCGGAGCTAACGTTCAAGCCTATGATCCCGAGGCAATGGAAGAGTGTCAGCGCATTTTTGGCTCCCGTGATGATCTTCAATTAATGGGTACTAAAGAGGCTGCGTTGAAAGATGCAGATGCCTTAGTCATTTGTACTGAGTGGCAAAATTTTAAGGCTCCCGACTTTGATGTAATTCATGCGGCGCTAAATCAAGCCGTTATTTTTGACGGTCGCAACCTTTATAACCCAGAGCGCCTTCAAGAAAAGGGCTTCACCTACTATGCAATAGGTCGCGGGCAATCCATTAGATAGTTATAATGGTGCCTCTTCAACATCATTTAAGGCCAATTGTAATACGTTTTAGTGAGTTCACTATTCCTTGCCTGCACGGGACAACACGACCAAGCGCTGCGGCTAGTCAAGGCGTGAGGTGTCGCAATAGCGCGGTATGGTTAAAGAGACACATGGCGCTATACCCGTGCACAAATATTCTCGGCTGTGGGCTTCGCAGAGTTCAACATCGTATTGATTAATTTGTTAATTGTAGGTGGCAAGAGTAGCGAAGGTAAGGTTAAAAATCGTCAATCCAGTCTCATAGCCTGTATAAAAACCGGCAAGCTCGGCATTGGTGTGACCTTAAAGTGGCGAGATTGTCGTATCATAATATTGTTTGATCGCCAAAAATGATGACTAGTTTTGTTGCAAAAAGCTAAGTTCTGACACGTTAGCGGACACCACTACTGAGACTTTCGCTGAAAGTCTGCATTAACTTTTAAACATCACTAGCTCAACCTATGCCGATAACCACCGGGTCAACTGTTGTTTTACCTTGACCTTATCAATGAGAGTAAACCATTGCTTTTAGCACCCGATCACATTGAAACCCAGACAGAGACAAAGCATTACGACGCTATTATTGTTGGCGCAGGCGCAGCCGGTTTGCTGTGTGCATCCACAGCTGCGCAGCGAGGACGGCGCATTTTGGTGATTGAAAAGAGCAATAAAATCGGCAAAAAAATCTTAATGTCCGGTGGTGGGCGCTGTAACTTTACTAACTATACTATCGAGGCGGAGCATTTTATATCCGCCAACCCCCATTTTTGTAAGGCTGCACTCAAACGCTTCAATCAGTGGGATTTTTTGGCTCTTGTCGATAAGCACCAAGTTGAATACGAAGAACGCAGACATACACAACTCTTTTGTAAAAAGTCTGCCAAAGATATTTTAACGATGTTGCTAAAAGAATGCGCTGATGCCGGGGTAGAGATAATCACTCACTGCGATGTCACATCAGTTAACGCTCTTGATAAAGGCGCACCCGTTAATTATAAGTTAAACATGTCTCACCTCGACCGCGAGCACAGTTATACCTGTGCATCACTTGTGGTTGCCACGGGTGCATTGTCTATCCCAACCTTGGGCGGAAGTGGGTTAGGTTATAACCTTGCCAAACAGTTTGGCCTTGCGCTGACTGAGCGACAGGCGGGTCTAGTACCGTTTATGTTTAGCGACACACTTAAACCATTTTGCGAGAGCCTCGCGGGGTTAGCACTTGATGTCAACATATCCTGTGTGCAAAACGAAAAGAATAAACACCTGCATTTTTTTAAACCTAACCAACATCAAGCCTTACCAAATTTTAGTGAAAGTATGCTGTTTACTCACCGCGGTCTCAGTGGCCCAGCTATACTGCAAGTTTCTAACTACTGGTACCCCGGCGACAGTCTTATTATTAACTTGCTACCAGGCAATAACGCTACCGAGTGGCTAACGCGCAATAAAGATAGTCAGGGCCGCATGCGACTTTCAACCTTGCTGCAGCAACTATTGCCGAAAGCATTTGTGCATGAACTCATTAAGCTATGGTGGCCGTCTGTTGGCGAAAAGCCACTTGCCGAACTCAATGATAAAACTCTCGAAGAGATGGGTCGACAACTAAACAATTGGCTCATAAAGCCCTCGGCAACCGAGGGCTATCGCACCGCTGAGGTAACCCTCGGTGGTGTCAGTACCGATGCTATTAGCTCTAAAACAATGGAGGTAAAAACTCACAATGGTTTATTCTTTATTGGTGAAGTACTGGACGTCACCGGCCATCTAGGTGGCTATAATTTTCAATGGGCATGGTCATCAGGCTATAGTGCTGGCATTGCTGTTTAATTTCACAAAGAATATTTATGTTACGACTCAATGAACTTAAGTTACCGCTTCGGCATAGCGATGCTGATTTAACCTTGGCCATTACTAAGCGCCTAGAAATTAGTGCCGACGATCTACTCAATGTCTCTATTTTCAAGCGTAGCTATGACGCGCGTAAAAAAACCAATATCGTTTTAATTTATCAAATAGATGTTGAGCTTACAAACGCTTTAGAAATCGATATTTTGCAAAAAAATGTTGGTAATAAAGATAACGTCCGACGCAGCCCTGATACCGCTTATAAATTCGTAACCTCCAGTCATAATGACTTTCCTCAAAAAAACCAACAGCGTCCAATTATCATCGGCTTTGGTCCCTGCGGTATTTTAGCGGCGCTGATATTGGCTCAAATGGGCTTGAAGCCTATAGTACTTGAGCGTGGGCAAGATGTGCGTACACGTACTAAAGACACTTGGGACTTATGGCGCAAGCGTAATTTAAACGCAGAGTCGAATGTACAATTTGGCGAGGGCGGTGCTGGAACTTTCTCCGATGGGAAATTATGGAGTCAAGTTAAAGATAAAAATCATCTGGGTCGCAAAGTACTCACCGAGTTCGTGAAAGCTGGCGCACCAAGTGAAATTTTATATGTCAGTAAACCCCATGTCGGCACTTTTAAGCTCGTCAAAATGGTCGAGAACATTCGCGCTGAGATTATTAACCTTGGCGGCGAGATTCGTTTCGGTGAAAAAGTGGCAAAGATTCATCGCGAACCTAGCCAAAATTTAGACTATACGGGTCAGATAACAGGCGTTACTCTTCACAGTGGTGAAACCTTACTAAGCCATCATGTTGTCTTAGCCATCGGTCACAGTGCTCGCGATACTTTTCAGATGCTTATGGATGAAGGCATTTATCTAGAAGCAAAGCCTTTCTCCATTGGTTTTCGTATTGAACACCCGCAATCGTCTATCGACAAAGCGCGCTTTGGCGAGGAGGCCGGGCACCCTATTTTAGGTTCCGCTGATTACAAGCTTGTACATCACTGTGCCAATGGCCGCAGTGTTTACAGTTTCTGTATGTGTCCGGGAGGCACAGTTGTTGCGGCCACCTCTGAGGCTGGGCATGTGGTCACTAATGGTATGTCTCAATACTCGCGCAACGAGCGCAACGCGAACTCTGCAATTGTTGTAGGGATTTCTCCCGCGGAGGACTATCCTGAACATGTTTTAGCGGGTGTAGATTTGCAGCGACAGTTAGAAGCACTCGCCTACACCTTGGGTGGCGAAAACTATAACGCGCCGGCGCAGCTAGTAGGTGATTTCTTAAAAAACCAACCCTCACAAACCCTCGGTAGCGTTATACCATCCTACAAACCCGGCATTAGCCTTGGAGATCTTTCCAAAGCACTACCCGCGTTTGCAATCGAAGCGATTCGCGAGGCTATCCCGGTGTTTGATAGAAAGATAAAAGGTTTTGCTTTTAATGATGCTATTTTGACCGGCATAGAGACGCGCACCTCTTCTCCCGTCTCCATCAAGCGTGATAAGAGCTTTCAAAATATAAATACCAAGGGACTATATCCAGCCGGTGAAGGGGCTGGTTATGCCGGTGGTATTTTATCTGCAGGCATAGATGGTATTAAAGTCGCCGAGGCTATTGCTCTCGATATTTTCAATGCTGAAAGTATTTAACTTTTCAGCGGCACTATTTCTATCCGGTGCTTGCAACAAATAGTTGGTTGCGTCGCATTTTCGCCAGTAGTTCTTATCTGTAGCTTGTACCAACAGCCTAAAACTAGCAGAGACACATGACTTTATGGTTGGGGTGTTAATAGGGGGTATAGATTATCCCAAATATTTATCAGTAACTGCGGTTGAGCGGCTGCCGTAGGGTGAATACCGTCGTCTTGCATCAACTCTGGTTTTGTTGCGACCGCATCGAGAATGAATGGGTCGTACTGAATATCGCGGTTAGTTGCAGCGAGCTGCTGAAAGGCATCTTTAAATAACGTCGTGTAACGCATTCCATAATTGGGTGGTATCTCTATTCCCGCAAGCAATACATCGGCATTACTGCTTTGACTCAGATCAATCATTTGCTGAAGATTTTTTTTCATTAGTTTGACGGGATATCCCCTTAGGCCGTCGTTGCCGCCAAGCTCAATAATCACCACCCTGGGGCTAAATTGCTTTAGTAAATTTGGCAAGCGCCGGAGGCCATCGGCACTTGTACTACCGCTAACGCTGGCATTAACAACTTTGTACCAAAGATTTTTTGCTGTTAATTTTTCTTCTAACAATGCCACCCAGCCTGAACTTTGTTCGATACCATAAGCTGCACTGATACTGTCGCCCACAACTAAGATAATGGGCCGTCCCTTATCTGCTGACGACTGCAAAGAGTTTCCTACAGAGTCATTCACGGGGCTAAAAGCAACGCTTGTTGCGGCCGCTATAGATGTATTAATGCTGAAGGCAACAACTGCCAACATCACTAGTTTTACCACTAAAACCACCATGCATATCAACCTTTTTAGTAATGCGACAAACATAATTAGCGATATATTACTTGTTCAGCTAACTTTTCGACTATTGATTTAAGGAGTTAATTGTCTGTTTATCCTAGCGTTTAGCTTTACTCACTAGGCACAGAGATTTGACAGTGGCACGGCTATTATCCCAACACCTTTGCAGTCTTTATGCAGCGGTAGACTAACAGCAACATTATCCAGGTATTGCCAAATAGATAGTGTTGCCTGGACACTAAGCAGACGTCAGACGATTCAAACTAAAACTGGCGATTGTGCGTAAATTATTTCTGACAAGCTCGCAACGTTAATTTAACATGTTGCCAACTTTACACAACATCAATTCGATATGATGCAATTCTAGCGTAATGTCAGCGTTAGATTGAAACCGTCGACGTACACCTAGTCGCTTAAATTCCTAACTCACATTATGCATACGTTTATTTTTCTATTAGGTACTTACCCATGATCCAGGTCTCCAATCTTTCAAAATCAGTCAGCACGGCTGAGGGGGCACTATCGATTCTTGATAATATTAATCTATCGGTTGCAAGCGGCGAGAGTTTAGCAGTCGTGGGAGCATCGGGTTCGGGCAAGTCCACGCTTTTGGGTATTTTAGCGGGGCTTGACAGCCCGAGTGCTGGCGATGTTGCTCTCGCTGATCATATGATAAGCACTATGGATGAAGAGGGCAGAGCCGCCATCCGTGCCCAACACGTCGGTTTTGTATTTCAATCCTTTCAACTACTACCTGGGCTCAACGCCCTAGAAAATGTGATGCTACCGCTTGAGCTACACGGCGTGCAGGGTGCACAACAAAAAGCCCAAAGTTACCTTGAACGTGTGGGTCTGGCACATCGATTAACGCACTACCCTAAACAGCTTTCTGGAGGCGAGCAACAGCGTGTAGCGATTGCTCGTGCGTTCGCAAATACCCCGTCTGTTCTATTTGCCGATGAACCTACCGGCAATCTCGACGCTGTCACTGGGTCAACTATCATTGATCTACTCTTTGAGTTAAACGAGGCCCAGGGCACAACATTAATCTTAGTAACCCATGAACAGCGCCTAGCTGACCGCTGCAGACGCCAAATAACCTTAGAGGCTGGACTTCTTATTAGTGATTCAGCCAACGATTCGCACGCGGCGGCTGTGCTAGCATCCGCTGAGTTGAGCAGCAGTTATTAATTTTGAGCTTATCCATCAATGAGGGCTGGTCGACGCCATTTACATGAAATCATTGCGTTTTTTATTATCTTGGCACTTGTTATTGCGCAATTGGCGCAGTGGTGAGTTAAAAATTCTTGCCACCGCGCTGGCTCTCGCTGTCGCCATTGTTAGCGCTATTGCTATTTTTTCAGACCGACTCGATCAATCGATCAGTCGTCAAAGTAATACCTACCTTGCAGCAGATCGAGTTGTCTCTAGTCGTTTTACTATACCAGCACAATGGAGCAGTAAACCACTAGAGTTTTCTTTGCAACAAAGTTACACCACCGAGTTTAGCTCAATGGTTTTCGCTGGCAACGAAATGCAGCTAGCTGCTGTCAAAGCCGTGGCTGATCACTATCCTCTTCGAGGTAATTTGATGGTTAGTCAAATAGCCTTTGCTGTAGGTGATGAGATTACGCCTGCTCGCGGTATTCCCAAAGAGGGCGAGGTGTGGATCGATTCGCGACTAATACCACTGATGAATGTCGGAATAGGTGATATTTTAGCCGTTGGTAACAAAGATTTTATCGTTGGTAATATCGTTATTAGCGAGCCCGATGCTGGCGCCGGCTTCGCCGTCTTCGGCCCAAGAGTGCTAATGAATGCGGTTGACCTCGACGCGACTGGAGTAATACAGACGGGAAGTCGTGTTACCTACAAATGGTTACTTGCCGGTGATGAAAAGAGTTTGACGCAGTTTGAGCAGTGGCTAACACCTAATCTAGGCGATCACTATCGATACGTTACTATCAAAAACTCCCAACAAAATATTAGCTTAGCACTAGAGCGAGGCACACAATTTTTAATGCTCGCAGCGATTATGGGTGTATTACTTGCAAGTGTTGCTATTTCTATTACTGCGCAGCAATTCTCTAATCGACATATTGATCAGGTCGCTCTATTAAAGAGCCTCGGCGCCAGTGCTTTTTTAGTTAGACAGCTCTATTTCTTTCAAATTATCATGCTGGGTGTACTCGCGTCTTTAGTGGGCATTAGCATCGGCGAAATATTACAGCGTATTATCGCACTCAGCCTTAGCTCTTTGTTTAATATCGAGCTCGTTGGCGCGTCGTTTAGTGCCTATGGCGTCGGCTTAATGACCGGCTTACTTTGCCTTGTCTGCTTCGCGCTGCCACCACTGTGGCACCTACCTAAGGTTTCACCCTTAAAAGTTCTGCGCAGAGAGCTGGCGGTTGACTCCATTGGGTCTTGGCTTAAAAGTTTTATTGGTCTTGGCGCAATTGTGCTGTTAGTTTGGATCTATAGTGGCGATGGTTTTATCACCTTAGCTATAGTCGCAAGCCTCATTGTCGTCGTGCTGATTAGCGCCTTACTCGCATTAACTTTACTGCATAGCTCTAAACGAATTGGCTCTCAGGCAGGTAGTTATTGGCGTTTGGCGCTGTCAAACTTGCAGCGTTACCGCACACAAAATATCACACAAATCTTAGTCTTTGCCTGCGCCTTAATGTTGTTGATGGTTCTATATTCGGTGCGCACTAGCCTAATTAAAGAATGGCAATTGCAGATTCCAGAAAGTGCTCCCAACCATTTTTTATTGAATATTTCACCGAGCGAAAAGATCAGCGTGCAGGCGTTAATCACTCGTCAAAACTTAGCGCCAAGTCCATTTTATCCTATGGTGCTAGGGCGCTTAACCGCAAAAAATAATGTTGAGTTCACCAAGTTAGATCAGCAAAAATCGAATGCGCTACGTCGCGAGCTTAACTTAAGTTGGTCGGAAAACTTGGCTGCCAACAACATGATTACAGAGGGTGTTTGGTGGAATCAATGGCAGAGTTCGACGGGCTTACCGGGAGTGTCGGTTGAGGCCGAAGAAGCAGCCGAGATTGGTTTAGCCATTGGTGATGTATTAAGTTTTAGTCTAGGAGGGCTCGTCTTACAAGCCGAAATAGCTAGTATTCGTAGCGTTGATTGGAATTCGATGACACCCAATTTTTACTTTTTGTTTAGTCCTGGGGCGCTCGACGAGTACTCGGCTAATTTTTTAACCAGTGTATTCATTCCTAATCAACAGCGGGCGTTGATTGCAACGTTACTTAAAGAGTATCCAACAATCACGGTGATTGAAGTTGGCAAAATAATTCAACGTATTAAGGTCATTATCGATCAGGTTAGCAAAGGTATTGAGTTAATGCTGTGGCTGGTTTTGTTGGGTGGTGTGCTGGTGTT
The DNA here is from genome assembly GCA_047638515.1 of Pseudohongiellaceae bacterium. GTDB lineage: Bacteria > Pseudomonadota > Gammaproteobacteria > Pseudomonadales > Cellvibrionaceae > CANLBN01. The sequence goes on along the minus strand of JBLIME010000002.1, from coordinate 8,454 downwards.
AGTCGCCGCAGTCAATGCGAGTATGAATGCGCGCATGAAAGAGACTGGATTGCTACGTGCACTTGGTAGTGGCAAAAAATTGATACTGCGCAGCTTAACCATGGAATTCGCAACATTGGGCTTTATTGCCGGTGTTATCGCCGTGTTTGGGGCCGAAACCTTGTTGCTAGGACTTCAGTATTTAATATTTGACGGCCAAATAAAACCACATTTTGAGCTTTGGATTATCGGTCCTCTTGTGGGCGCTACATTTATCGCGAGTATCGGTTTATTGTGTTGCCGAAAAGTGGTGTCGATACCCCCGAGTATTGTGTTGAGAGAGCTAGACATGTGATAATTTTGACAGCGGTTTAACTTATCTATTCATCCTCTGTTGCGGCATATACCTGTAGTCTTCCGCTGTCATAATCTGTTTCCACCGTCAACATGATAGGTCTGCAACAAACAAAGCAATCTTCTATATATTGTTGATGCTCGCCGGCTGTTGGGTCTAAAACGATCTCTATTTTTTCGCCACAATAAGGACATTGGGTCTTTTTTGTCTCTAACATACTTAAGCTCAACTAGTTTTTTTAACGTACAATGATTTTACAGTTTGTGGTGCGTAACGGCGAAGGCTATTTACTGGTCATCCACAAAATTTTTGATGAAACTACTCATTCAACATTTGAAATAATTATGAAATACAACGGTCAGAAAGATTACTCGCATCAACAGCAACCTAAAATTGGTGTTCTTATTACTAATTTGGGAACGCCGACTGCACCGACTGCTAAGGCCCTTCGCACCTATTTATCAGAATTCTTATCCGATCCCCGTGTCGTTGAAATCCCCAAAATAATTTGGATGTGCATCTTACATGGTATTATTTTACGTATCCGACCTAGTCGATCGGCCGCGGCTTACAAAACAGTGTGGACCGAAGCTGGATCACCACTTATGGTACATACGCAAAACCAAACACATGCAATCAAAAAAAACTTAACTGATGTATTTGGCGACCATATTCATGTCGATTTTTCAATGCGCTACGGAGAGCCGTCTATAACTAGCCGTATCGAAGAATTTCAACGAGCCGGTATTAACAAGTTGTTAGTACTACCTTTGTATCCTCAGTACTCTGGGGCAACCAGCGGCTCGACCTTCGATGCCATAGCCACAGATTTACTAAAGAGACGGCGCGTCCCCGACCTTCGTTTTATTAGTCATTATCACGACTTCATGCCCTACATTGATGCCGTTGCGGAAAGTATTCGACTTTATCGCGAAAGTCACGGCAGTGCTGACAAACTACTTTTTTCTTATCACGGCGTACCTCTTCGTTATCTAAAGAATGGCGATCCTTATCACTGCGAGTGCCACAAGACATCGCGCTTAATCGCCGAGAAGTTAGGCTTGAATAAAGATGATTACCTCGTCACTTTCCAGTCTCGCTTTGGTCGTGAAGAATGGTTAAAACCCTACACTGACGCTACCTTAAAAGCACTACCTGCAACCGGTGTTAAGTCAGTGCAAATTGTTTGCCCCGGTTTCTCTGCTGACTGCTTAGAGACAATCGAGGAAATTGGCGAAGAAAATAGAGAGTATTTTATGGAGTCCGGTGGCGCTGATTACAATTATATTCCTGCGCTCAACGATGACGAGTCTCATATTTTCGCCCTAACAGAACTTATCCAGAAAAATCTGCAGGGTTGGGATCTTCCCGAATTAGATGCCGGTGTGCAAAGTCAAAAGCATTTTGAAGCTCTTGAAGCCGCGACTCGATAAACTAAAAGTTATAGAGCCCGTATAAAGTTTTTAACAGCCATTGTGTCTCAAAGCACAGTGTTAAATTTAGTTACAACAATCTTTGGTTTATTATTATGTTCGGATTCTTAAAGGCTGATCCCAAGAAAAAATTACAAAAAAAATACGAGAAGCTACTTTTTGACGCGATGCAGTATCAACGCAGTGGCGATATAAAAAGCTATTCTATGATAACCGCAGAGGCTGAAAAAGTTCGCGAAGAGATAGAGGCCTTGGGTGCTTAGTACTTGTTGCTAGTGAGCTGCTCGATTGTGGTCACGACAAACCAGGCATACCCTGTTTGCGTCTTTTCGTTTTCTTGGTGACTCATCAACTGCTATACGCACTTGATGAGCCTTTGCAGCGGTAGTCTGTTTGTCAAGATTACATTATCCATCTGGCTCCATTGGCACACCCTAAACCAATCTGCGTCGGATATCTAGACTTTGACATTCTCCGGCGCTTTCAATGTTGTTGCGATCACCTAGGTAAACCTGCAACACAGAATCACGACCTTAAAGGCTAACCGTCATTTCAGTGTAGTTCTTTTCAAGATCATCTTTTGAATTTAGATCAGACTATCTAGGCACCTCTATCTTATGTGGTTAACGGCGATATTACATCGCCAAGAGCGCGCTAATGCGTCCAGAGCTCTCTACTCATCACTCTAAGTGACGCCTTAAATTATCTGACTTACTCGAGTATCAGATACTTATCAATACTAGTATTAATAGCAATAGATGGAGCTAAGATCTCTTAATGCCTTGAGAATAAATTCACCGAGATGGGCGAGATCATGTGAAAGTTGCGCCGCTTGTGACTGTATTCAGGTGGCTAAAGATGCATTAAAAAACCCGCTAAAGTTGCCTTTGGCGGGTTTTTTAATGGTGATACTTTATCTCATCGCGCCCTAAGACTCAGAAAGTTTTTCTTTCTCGATTAAATATTCAATAACCTTGAAGACGTTAGCAGAGGATCCCGCCATTCTTCCAGACGTTCGGTATTTGCCGTTGACGATAACTTCCGGAGTGCCGGTAATACCGTAACTGCGTGCACGTGCATCGGCTTGTTGAACTAAGGAGTTCACACCAAACGATGAAAATACTTTGTTAAATTTCTCTTTGGTGACCCCATGTTTTTGGAACAAGGTGTATATTTCACTTTCTTTGAGTAGGCGTTGACCTTGGATATGCATCGCATCGAATATTTCTTTATGCATATCCTCGAGCTTGCCAAGCGTTTTTGCCGTGTAGAAAAGTCGAGCGTGAACAATCATGCTTTTATTCCACATGGCGGGGGAGTGCTCGGTATAGATACTATCGTCTTGTTGCGATGACCACTGCTCGAAGAGCGGACTAAAAGTATTGCAATGCGGACAGCCATACCAAAAAACTTCGGCCACTTCTATCTTACTGGGATCAGTGGTTCGAACAGGCTTTTTAATAGCTTGGTAATGCTGGCCTTCGACAAACTGCTGTTGTGCTATCGAACCCATTGATAACATCGAAATAAATGCAACAACTAACCACTTAGACATACTTCCTCCTAGAAATTAATTTAACGATGACTCAACTTTGGTTGCTAGTGCCAATTTAGCTCCCCGTCTATACAACTGTTATTGAGTGTTGAGTTATTTTCAATAAATTTTCGCCAAAAAAGGCGAGCTAATCACCCTTATATACGTTAATCAGTACAAATCAGCAGCGTCGGTGTTGATAACTTTTCACTTGAATTAATTCAGTCCCGCAATGAAGTTAGCTACTGAATCAATTTCCGCGTTTGTCATATTTTTCGCTACTGTATTCATTATTTCATGTTCGCGCTCGCCGTCTCTGTAAGCACGCAGTTGTTTGGCAATGTACTCGGGATATTGTCCACCGAGCCTTGGATAACCTGCCGGCTCATTACCTAAACCACGGGGTGAGTGACAACCAATGCACGAAGGTACGTTAGTATCTAGATTGCCCGCGCGGTAAACTCTTGCACCAATTTTGAGACTGTCAACTTTTATGCCTGCATTTACCTTTACCTCGAGTGGTTTGGCGCCGGTTATTTGCAGTGTTTGAGAGTTATAAAATACTGCTAAATCTTTGAGTTGTACATCATCGTAGTTATCAACTAAACCCGCCATTGAGGCAATGATACGATTACCGTCGCGCACATTTTGTAGCTGTCTATAAATGTACTTACTACCGAGCCCAGCTATCTTTGGAAAATTAGGCACCGGGCTGTTACCGTCGGCGCCATGACAACCCATGCAACCGGTTGCACCGGCAAGTTCTTTGCCTTTTTCAATATCACCTGCATAGACTTCACTGCTAGAAAATGCGTCGGCTACCATTAAAAAAGTAGAAAAAACTACTACCATGGCTGTTAATATAAACTTACTACTGTTCATCTTTTAACCTATTTAAAGTCGTTGTAAATACTCAACTAGTGTCGATAATAAAAGTATTATGACACTTAATACGTTGATGTTGATACGTGCTCTTACAATAACCGCACATAACAACTAATAAATTCATTAGAGTAATAATTAGCAGGTACAATGCATCATTAAACACAGTTTATAATATCTGATTATAACCTAATCCGTTAAAAACACCCACACGCTTGCATAAAAAGGTTTGAGAATGTCCTACCAAAACAGCTATCAAAATGCAGAGTTTCTTTACAGTGCTCCCGATCTAGCGCGCTGTCCCTCCGAGGGCGGAGCTGAGGTAGCCTTTGCCGGACGCTCGAATGCTGGCAAATCGAGTGCGATCAATACGCTTACCGGCAATAAGAAGCTGGCTCGAACTAGCAAAACCCCTGGCCGTACCCAGTTGATCAATTATTTTAAAATAGATGAGCGCCGTTGTATAGTTGACCTACCCGGTTATGGTTATGCCAAAGTCCCTTTATCGGTGAAGAAAAAATGGAACGAGAATTTATCGACTTATCTACACGAAAGAAAATCGTTAAAGGGGCTGATCTTGTTAATGGATATACGTCACCCCATGCAAGAATTTGACACGATGATGTTGAATTGGTCGATAGACACTAACATGCCCGTACACATTTTATTAACCAAGGCCGACAAGCTCAAAAAAGGGCCGGCTAAAAGTACCTTGTTATCGGTACAGAAAAATTTAGTCGAGGCCAATGTCGTCGACCTTGTCAGTGTACAACTATTTTCATCGTTAAAGCGCGACGGCATCAAAGAACTTGTCGGTGTTTTAAATGGAATGCTGGCCGCTGATGAGACCGAGCTAGAAAAAAATCTAGAACCAAATACACTCGATACACCAATTGATGATGCTGCAGTGGATAACTTGTAACTATTAACACGCTTAAAATCCGCTCATCAAAGAACATTCACTGCTAAATCGCAACCTGGTCAGGCCAATTTAACCACGTACAGACGTATTTGCGCTTACCTTTGCTCATTGTCGGGCATAAATATAATGCTCGGCAATATCCTTAATAGTTTGTACTATCCTTGTTCTAGTGGTCATTGCCCTACTTGAAGTGTGGCCAGTACAAATATACGTTAATGAAAAGTTTTGACTAGCCATCAATACGACTATCGATATATAAACTCTACTTACAAACCATGGGCTTTGCATTGCGCAGTGATGAGTTGTTGAGGTTTTTGAAGTAATGGGACGAATAGACTGCCATCAGCACGCTCAGCGTGAGTGAAGCCTTATTGTATATGGGCATTGTCGGGACTGCGATATCGAACGCTCTCGGTTTTAGGCTTATCGACGCTAGGATCTATTGTGGTGATATATTTTTGGCACTGCGGGGAGAAATAATCCACCACGGTCGACGGACAGTCGCCGCGATAAATTATTTTGTTGATATAGAAGCAGCGCGTCTGTAGCCGCTTTGATGCGCTCTTCAACTATTTAAGTGCTTTTAGCAACCGTTATTATACCTATAGTGCAAACAAATTTGCATATTGTAGTACTAGCCACTTGCTGCCGTCGCCATCAAAGTTCACTTGAACTCTTGCGGCGCCGGCCTGACCTTCAAAATGAATAATGACACCATCACCAAATTTCTTGTGGCCAACACGTTGACCTAAGTGGAAACCTTCTTGCCGATTATTTTTCTCAATGCCGTGATATGAGGTCTTATTACGATAGCTAGAGTTATTATCTCCACCGTAGCTAATCGGTCTTTTAACCTCCGTTTTTAAGCGTATTTCATGCAAGCACTGCTCGGGAATTTCTTTTACGAAACGCGATACACTATTAAACGTCTCGGTACCATGCATGCGCCGTGTTTCCGCGTAGCTAATAGTCAGCTGCTCCATCGCACGCGTTATGCCCACATAACAAAGACGGCGCTCTTCTTCTAGTCTTTCTGGATCTTCGATTGACATTTTATGAGGAAACAAGTTTTCTTCCATGCCTGCAATAAACACGCAGGGAAACTCTAAGCCTTTGGCAGAATGCAGCGTCATCAACTGCACCGCATCGTCGTATTCATCAGCCTGTGCATCGCCTGCGTCAAGTGATGCGCTATCTAAAAATTGCATCAATAGTGATGGCTCGTTTTCGTCATCAGACAAATCATTTTGGTCGATCGGTGTTGCTACATCGGCAGGATTAAACACTTTGCAAGCGTTTATTAGTTCTTCCAAGTTTTCTACTCGGGCCTGGCCCTTTTCTCCACGCTCATTTTGATGAAACTCTAACAAGCCAGTCAGTTGTAAGGTGGCACTTGCCTGTTCGTCTAAAGGTTTGTCGGCGTTAGTTTTTTCGAGACTATTAATTGAGCCGATAAAGCTTGCAACCGCATTAGCTGCTCTAGCCGTTAAGCCTTTATTAGCAACTAGCTCTTTAGCGGCCTGCCACAGTGAACAACCCTCGGCACGAGCATGAAGACGAATGTTATCGACCGTTTTTCCACCGATGCCTCTTGTTGGCGTATTAATAATTCGCTCGAAGGCGGTATCATCATTTCGGTTTACCGTTAAACGTAAGTATGACAGTGCATTTTTAATTTCGACACGGTCATAAAATCGTTGACCGCCGTAAATCCTATAGGCGATGTTTTCTCGTAACAGAACTTCTTCGAGCACTCGAGATTGTGCATTGGAACGATATATAATTGCACAGCCATCACGACGGTTACCGTCTTTAATCCAACTCGAGATGCTGTTAACAATAAATCGGGCTTCATCCTGTTCATTAAATGCCGCATATAAATTAATACGCTCGCCCGCCTGACCATCAGTCCATAACTTTTTACCGAGGCGACTATGATTATTACTGATGACACCGTTAGCGGCTTCTAAAATTAAACGGGTCGATCGGTAGTTTTGTTCTAATCGAACAGTTTGTGCCCCACCAAAATCTTCATCAAAGCGCTGAATGTTTTCGATTTTGGCGCCGCGCCAACCATATATTGACTGGTCGTCGTCACCGACTGCAGACACACAACCAGTTTGACCGGCAAGTACTCGTAACCAAGCGTATTGAATAGTATTAGTATCTTGGAATTCGTCGACGAGTAAATAAGGAAAGCGTTGTTGATAGTGTTTAAGAATGTCGGAATTATTAAGCAAGAGCTCGTGAGCACGCAATAATAACTCACCAAAATCGACTAGGCCTGATTGTCGACACTGAGCTTCGTAAGCGATATAGACCTTATGCATATTTATTTCATAAAGGTCAGCACTAGGTTTAATGTATTGTGGACGAATACCTTCGTCTTTTTGGTGATTGATGTACCATTGAGCTTGCCTAGGTGGCCAGCGAGTTTCATCGAGCTCTAAGTTGTGGCAAATGCGCTTAACGAGCCGCAATTGATCGTCGCTATCGAGTATTTGGAAGGCTTGGGGGAGACCGGCATCTTGCCAATGCGTTTTTAGTAACCTGTGCGCTAGACCATGAAAAGTACCTACCCACATACTGCGAGTGGACCCCACAAAACTAGTGGACATTAATGTTTCTAGACGAGCGCGCATCTCTTTTGCGGCTTTGTTGGTAAAAGTTACCGCCATAATAGAGTAGGGTGATACATTTTCGACTTGAATCAGCCAGGCGATACGATGAACTAATACACGCGTTTTGCCACTACCCGCACCGGCTAATATCAGCTGGTTGGTGGGCTTCGCGGTCACCGCCTCACGTTGAGCATCATTGAGGCCGTCTAGAATTGAAGAAACATCCATTAATGGTAAACCTAGTCACTTAAAGTAATAATTAGCTAACTATTCTACCACACTGACAAAAAAATCAGTCTTTATACTGAGAATACTCCTCACAATAGGTATATATTCTTAGCTTTAGCTGTGTGTCGATTTAATTATACTGGTGTTATTCAACAGTGACGTTCCGATGTCCAACGTGGGTGTTGAGTTATCACCCAGCTCTCTCATATTACTCTTTTTTTTTAAGTTAGCACCACCATGTTTTGTCAGGGTATTAGAAAACTCTTGGACTGTGGTTCCATCGTGAACTTGGTATTCGGCAGATTTCTGCTTGGGTTACTCCATTCGTGACTGTCGCCAACGATTGGATGTTTGAATCTTATCGCAAGTCGGTGAGTTAGGTCTTCGTTCAAAGTTACAATAATTTGGTCGAGGATACCTTCGAGGTATCCCTTTCGTGTTTCCATCTTCATGTCAGACATATTTTCACTGTCCTTCTAGTGTGCAGAAATCCAGTCAAT
>JBLIME010000001.1:0-38480 GCA_047638515.1 Pseudohongiellaceae bacterium | reverse complement strand
TGGCCGCTTGTCGGCGCGAAAATGTTGAGCTAAGAGCCAACGTTTTAGAAAACTCAGGTTTGCATCCGAAGGTCGTTGATGTCGAGGCGTATACTATTGAACGGGCCTACACGCTTATCTCCCAAGGCTGGGTAGATTATGCTAACCCGCTAGTCGCGATCATCGATATAGGCGCGACGATGATGACCCTGAGTGTTTTGTTGAACGGACAGACCGTCTACACTCGCGAACAATTATTTGGTGGTAAACATTTAACAGAAGAGATTCAGCGTCGCTATGGCCTATCTTTCACCGAGGCAGGTTTGGCCAAAAAGCAGGGTGGGTTACCCGAGGACTACGAGACCGAGGTTTTGTATCCCTTCAAAGATTCTGTCGTGCAACAGGTGACACGTTCACTGCAGTTCTTTTTTGCAGGTGGCCAGTACGATAAAGTTGATCAAATAATATTAGCGGGCGGAGTGGCTTCTATAGGGGGTTTGGCGCAAATTATAGAAGATCGCCTTGGCACCAAGACCTCTGTTGCTAATCCATTTGCGGGTATGTCAGTTGCCTCTCGAGTTAATGCAACGGCCCTTTCTAACGATGCCCCGTCGATGATGATTGCGGCAGGTTTAGCTTTGAGGAGCTTTAATTAATGTCAAATATTAATTTATTGCCGTGGCGTGACGAGTACCGTCACGACAAAAAGCGTGAGTTCTTCACGATATTGATACTAGCATCTATCGTTGCCAGTGTAATTGCATTACTGTGGTTCAATCATACTGACTCCCAAATCGATGCGCAGAAACAAAGAAATAATCTATTGGCCACTGAGATTGCTCAGTTAGAAAACAAAGTCAAAGAAATCGTCAGCTTAAGAAAACGACGCGAACAATTAGAGACGCGCATCACCATTATCCAAGATTTACAATTCAACAGACCTTTGGTTGTGCGTTATTTTGACGAGTTTGCGCGTGCAGTGCCAGAAGGGCTTTATTTCAGTAAGCTCGATCGCAAAGGCGACCAGTTCTCAGTCCAAGGTATCACCGAGTCTAACAACAGAGTGTCGACATTAATGCGAAATTTAGATCGGTCTGACTGGTTTGAAGCACCCAACTTGAAAACTGTGATCGCAGATAAGTTTGACCTTTCGGTTGCAGCTACAGCGCTAAGCAAAGAGGTGGATAAGTAACTATTATGGCGCTACAAGATACAATAGAGCAGTTTAACAACCTCGATATCAATGAAATTGATTGGTCCAGAATCGGTGTTTGGCCCTTAGCGGGGCGTGCCTTTGTATGGATTGTAGCCATTGCGGCAATCGTTGCAGGTGCCTACTTTAGTTTGATTAAGGATAATTATACAAGTTTAGAGCGACAGGTTGCAGAAGAAGTCACCCTCAAACAAACCTTTCAACGAAAAGCTCTCGAGGCGGCCAGGCTTGATCAGTATAAAGAGCTAATGGCGCGCATGGAGAAAGACTTTGAGTTTCTAGTATCGCAGTTGCCCGAAAAAACTCAGGTGCCCGGACTGCTAGACGATATTGATGAGAAGGGTCGCAATAGTGGTTTGGAAATTGTAAGTATTAAGCTCCAGCCTGAATCAGTGGGTGATGTTTATGTCGAGCTGCCAATTGAGATTGTTGCCCGAGGCACTTATCACAACTTCGGAACATTTATCAGTAGCGTTGCAGGTATGTCTCGAATAGTGACGCTCCACGATTACACGGTTACTGAGGTCAGTGGGTCAGCGCTGCAGATGGTTGTTCTAGCCAAAACTTATCGTTATTTATCTTTTGACGAAGGTGGACAGTAGTCATGCCTAATTTTAAAGTGTTATCTGTTGTTCTGATCTTATTAGGTGTTGTAAGTGGCTGTAGTTCATCTAATTCGAATCAAGATTTAAAAGATTTTATTGCCGAAAATAAACGGCGTCCTCCAGGCCGAGTAGAAGCGGCTCCAAAATTGCAGGCATATGATGCATTTATTTACGATGCTTATCGTCTCCGGGGGCCGTTTGATCGGCCTGTGACTGCTGAGCTGCAGCAGCTAATCACTTCTTCAAGCAACGTTAAGCCGGACTTTTCAAGACCCAAAGAGCGTCTTGAGCAATTTGATCTGGCCAGCCTCGCTATGGTGGGAACGCTACAAAAAAATGGTTTGATGTGGGCTTTGGTACGAGATCCAGATGGGTCGATCGAGCGGATACAGCCCGGAAATTATATGGGCTCAAACCATGGCCAAATTACGAATCTATCCGAGTCAAGTATTGAGCTAATTGAAATCGTATCGAGCGGCGAGGGTTGGCTAGAGAGGCCTAATATATTAGAGTTGAAACCCTCGGAAGGCAACTGAGGACGGCATCAATAATAATGAATAAAGTGTTTTAAAGGATTAAAGTTATGGCATATTTCCGTGCATTCACCCTCTTACTTAGTTTAATCTTTGGCGCAAGTAATGGTTTTGCAACTACCTTAAATGATCTGCAGTTTACTGAGTTGCCTGGAGATCGAATCGAAGTGAGAGCTACTTTTTCCGAACCACCATTGCAACCCAAAGGTTATGCTATTGAGCAGCCGGCGAGAATAGTATTAGATTTTGATGATGTCGACAGTAGCTTGCCGAAAAAAAAATACCCACTGGCATTCGGCAATGCACAAAGTGCTGTTGTACTTCAGGCAGGCAGCAAAACCCGCTTTATTCTGAATTTGAAGTCGCCTTCAACCTACTCGACCTCGGTAGAGGGCAACATATTAATTGCGGTGATAGAAAGTTCTACAGGCAAGAGAGCTTATGTTCGCCAAGAGAGTGCGGTGACTAACAAGCAATCGTTTAACGATGAGTCAGAGCGACGCATTACCAAGGTTGACTTCCGCCGCACCGAAGATGGCGGCGGCACTGTCTTGCTTAATATTTCTAACGCTAAAATTCTTGTTGATATTGAAGAAAGTGCCTCCGGGATCATTGTGAATTTTGCAGATACTGATATTCCTACAAATCTTCAGCGCCGTCTCGACGTGTTAGATTTCGCCACGCCAGTCAAAACGATTGAGTCAATCAGTGAGGGCGACAACACCACGATTGTGATTGATGTGGTCGGGGAGTATGACTACTTGGCCTACCAGGCCGATAATCAATATATTATTACCGTTAACTCATTAACGCCAACTCAAGCTGCGGCCCGACAAGACCGCTTTAAATTTGTGGGCGAAAAACTATCCCTGAACTTCCAGGATATTCAGGTGCGTGCGGTATTAGAAATTATCGCGGATGTAACCGGCTTAAACTTAGTCGCAAGTGATACCGTTGAGGGCAATATCACATTACGTCTAGATAACGTACCTTGGGACCAGGCTCTCGAGCTAGTGTTGAAGTCTAAAAGTTTGGATAAACGTTTAGTCGGCAATGTGCTTTTAGTTGCTCCAGCCGCGGAGATAGCTGAGCGCGAGCGTCAGGAGATCGAGACTCGCAACCAGTTAGAAGAACTGGCACCGCTGCGGACAGAATTTATTCGAATACGCTATGCAAGTGCGAGTGATATCTTTGAGTTATTCAGCTCTTCCGGCAGCACCGACCCTAGTAACAGAGGTTCAGAAGGTTCAAAAAGTACCGCTGGTATTTTATCTAACCGTGGTGCCGCTATTGTCGACGAGCGCACCAACTCGATAATTTTGACCGAGACCGAGTCTAAAATTGCTGAATTTTTAGCCTTGATTGAAAAGCTCGATGTACCGATTAGACAGGTGTTGATTGAATCCAGAATCGTTATTGCCAATAGCACCTTCAGCAAAGAAATTGGCATTCGGTGGGGTGGTAGTGGAGTCAGTGAAAATGGGGGTGGCCCAGCAAACGGAGGTAGTTTGACTGCTATAGGAGGTTCGTTAGATTCGCTCAGCCCATCCCTCAACGGGCCCGCTAATATATTAAACTCTGTCAACAATAACATTGTTAGTCTAGCCGCGCCAAATACAGCGGGCACTATAGCGTTGAGCTTTTTGAACAGGAATGTGTTGCTAGATTTAGAGCTGTCAGCTTTTGAAAGCAATGGTTCCGCTGAAATTGTGTCGCAACCTAAGGTGATAACGGGCGATAAGCAACAGGCGAGTATCGAGTCCGGCCAGTCAATTCCCTATCAAACAACGAGTGACGGTGAGGTCTCTATAGAATTTGAGGAGGCGGTATTGCGTCTCGATGTAACGCCCCAAATAACTCCAGATAATCGTATCATCATGGATCTCATTATCACTCAAGACTCTGTGGCGGGTGCGGCAGTATCAACTGCTGAGACCGTGCCAATTATCGACACGACTGAGCTCATTACGCAGGTGCTGGTCGCCGATGGACAAACCATCGTTTTAGGTGGAATCTATCAACAAAACAGTATTAATACAGTCGATAAAGTGCCGTTTTTTGGCGACATCCCCTACCTTGGGCGACTATTTAAACGCAAAGTGAGTAGTGATGAAAAACAAGAGTTGTTAATCTTCATTACACCAAGAATTTTATCTGACACGCTAATCTCTAATTAATTTCCCTAAATAATGCAGACTCTTCAAAAAATTATACTGATCGGCCCCATGGGGGCTGGTAAATCTACAATTGGTCGACTGCTTGCAAAGCAGTTAGACTTGCCCTTCAAAGATAGCGATAGCGAAATAGAAGAGCGTTGTGGTGCTGATATCCCCTGGATTTTTGATGTTGAAGGCGAAGCTGGGTTTCGACTGCGCGAAACCGCGGTTCTTAAGTCCCTGATTGATCAGCCCGCACTGATACTCGCGACTGGTGGTGGTATTGTCTTAAGCCAAGAAAACAGAGCTCTTATAAGGCAAGCCGATATCGTTATCTATCTTGTTGCCGATATCGAGCAGCTTGTTAAGCGCACCGAAAAAGATAAAAAACGGCCGCTATTGCAGGTGGCTAATCCCGAGCTGAAAATTCGGCAACTTATTTCAGAAAGGGATGTCTTGTATCGAGAAGTTGCTACTTGTATTGTTATGACCGATGCCAGAAGCCCTAAGGTTCTTGCAAAGCAAATAGCCACAGATTTAGCAGGTTGACGAGATCCGTCATTGTTTTTAAGCGGCAATGATGTAGACTTTATTAATGCATGCGTCGAGCGATGGCCGCTCGAAGCTCGAGATTTTGTCGCTGCTTAAGTTGACAGCCCCTACATTTACAGCTGTATCTTCCATCTAATCATCAAGCACGCCTATATTTTTTATGGTACCGCATTGATGATCATTTAAAACACCAACTGTTATTTTAAAACGAAATTATTATGCAAAAGTTAACCGTCGAGCTCGGCGATCAAAGAGACTATCCTATTTACATTGGCTCTGGCCTATTGGATGATGCTAGTTATCTCATGCCTCATATACAAGGCCGTCAAGTTTGTATCGTCACCAATACAACTATTGCACCGCTGTATCTCGATAGAGTTAAAGCATTACTCACCAATGATTATCAAATTGACGTCGTTATACTTCCCGATGGTGAGCAATATAAACAGTTAGACACGATTAATCAGATTTATGACTGCCTGTTAGAAGGTAGACATAACCGCACGACCACACTCATTGCGTTGGGGGGGGGTGTCGTCGGTGATATGACAGGTTTCGCTGCAGCTACCTATCAGCGGGGCGTTAATTTTATTCAAATACCGACAACATTATTGGCACAAGTAGACTCGTCTGTGGGCGGCAAGACTGGCGTTAATCATCCTCTAGGTAAAAATATGATTGGCGCTTTTCATCAGCCTGAGGTTGTGATCATCGATATCGACGTCTTGCAGACATTGCCGAGTCGCGAGTTGTCGGCGGGTATCGCCGAAATCATTAAGTACGGATTAATTAACGATGCTATGTTTTACTCTTGGTTAGAGTCGAACATAGCATCGTTGATGTCATTGGATGCCGCGATCACTTCCGCGGCAATTTTGAAATCTTGCCAAAGTAAAGCCTGCGTGGTGAGCGCCGACGAAAAAGAAAGCGGGCTGCGAGCGACTCTGAATTTTGGGCATACATTTGCTCATGCTATCGAAGCGGCACAAGGTTATGGCCAATGGCTTCACGGCGAGGCAGTTGCTACAGGTATGCTGGTTGCACTCGATTTATCAGCGCGCATGGGTTGGGTTAATAAAAAAGAAGTTGCTCGATTACGCTATCTGTTGGAGACGGCAAACTTGCCGGTTACAGTGCCCGAAAATATGACTGAGCGGCAGTTCCTTGATATTATGGCCGTCGATAAAAAAGTGCTGAATGGTAAGTTGCGCCTAGTATTGTTGAAAAGTGTTGGCTGCGCGATAGTAACAGAGGATGCTCCGCAAGAAAAAATCAGCCAGTCAATTCTTGCTTGTCGCTAATCTCATACAGAGTACTAAAAGCGTAGATTTTCGTTGTATCTTGAATGGTCTTTTTCAAGAAAAAAATGTTAGGCACGCGTTATGTCAGACGATAGAGTTGAAAGTCATGTCGAGATACAAAAGTTTGCATCTAATGCTGATAAAAGCAATATGGAAAGCGTAGCCGATGTTTTTGCAGATGAAATTGAAACTGATTTTTTTGCGACCTCGAACATCCAGTCACAGCTTGACGAAGTCGTCCATCTTTGTCAGTTTGGCGGTAATGTCGTTAGCTTGCTGGGTGATAAGGGTATTGGTAAAAGTGCTTTTTTGGCTGAGGTTCGCAGAGAGCTCGCGGAAACCTGCTATTGTTGCATGATTGAGTCGGCGCTAATGAAGAGCGCAGGAGATGTGTTCAGACTGATTATTGCGCAGCTTGAGGTGCCCGTCACGCTTGCCTCAACCACGGGTGATATGCTTATTGCCCTGCGCAAATTCATGTCTGTTTCGAGCTTGCATCGCGTTGTTATTATTATCGACGACGCTGATTTTTTAAATGAATCTACCTTATCTGATTTATTAAGTTTGTTTCAGGGTGCTCACGAAGGTCAATTTCATCTGTTGCTTAGCGGCGATAAAAATTTAATTGAACGGTTGGATGCCTCAGCAATAGTCGATGTCTTAATCTACGATATGTATCTTAATCCGTTTAATTTAGACGAGGCAAAAAGCTATATTGACTTTAAGTTAGGTTTAGTTTCAAAAAAAGTAGAGGATTATTTTAAGCACGGCGAAATAAGCTCTATTTACAAGGAGTCTAAAGGCCTTCCTTTACTTATCAACAAAGCGGTTAAAAAGCACTTTTACCGCTTAGAGAATGTAGATGATTTAGGCCTGCAAGATGACGAGCGTAGGTCTGGGTTGCCACTTCTGCATATGGGACTTTTAGTTATATTGTTAGCCGGACTGATAATGATACTGATCTATATGGGGGATGATGAGCCTACAGATAATAAGCGGGTCTTGACGCAGCCACTTTTGATTGAGGCGGAGCCTGGTGCAGAAGATCAACTCATCGATACACTTAGTGCTGAGCGCAACATGGGGGTCACGCAACAAGCTCCATCAAAACTCAGTAGTTCAGCTAGCATCGGGATATACACCACTTCACAAGTTGAGGCGCTAGTAATTGAAAAAACTGCGGTCCAGCCGCCGTTGGCAAACGCAAGCGCTGTCGACGCCGCTAAATTAGTCAGTAAAAAAAGTACTGATGCCACCTTAGAGCCGAAACCCGTCGAGCTCACTGGGATAGATCAAAGCTTAGTCGGCGATCTTAAAAAAGAACTTGAGCGCGAGACTGCGTCATTAACGTTAGCTGATTTTGGAGTGCCAGCTCCGATCAAACCAAGCGTTAGTGATACGCTCAGCGATGACAGATTTAGTGTTAGTGAGCAGGTCGTTATGCAGTGGCCCGATGCAAGCTATACACTGCAGCTTATCGGTGCAGTGCAAGAAGCTAGCTTGATCGTCTATATTGACGCTCAACCCAATGCTTCGAGTCTCCTGTTGGTATCGCTTACTCGCAACAACAAGCCGTGGTATGTTGTTGTAGTCGGCGTCTACAAAGATGTTCAGCTAGCTCGTCAGGCAATCCAAAACTTACCGCAAAATCAAGTGAACGCGGGCCCATGGCCTAAGAAAATATCAGATTTAAAGCAAGATATGCGGTTATTTCGATGAAGTTAGCGTCATTTGCCAGCACGATAACTTTTTTTATAGCCATTGATTGCCAAATACGCTCTTAGAAGGTAATATCCTTTTTCAAAAAAAAACCCTGACACTAGGGGCTTTTTTATCTAGAAACCTTTTATAAGCGTAGAGCGTATAAAAGGACGTCACTGTTGCAGCCTGCTTGTCAAAATTCGGCTATACCAAAAGACTGGTTTGATTCATGCGTTTAGCTCCTTTGCGAGCTGAGCAGAATCCTCTTGGATGTACATCTGACGCTAAAATTTTAGTTGGTTCAGAGTATTGTAATTATTCTTAAGATCGTAAAAGATCATTATTGTGAGACCGTTTATGAACAAAGGCCTCTATAGTTTAGATGAGTTTAAAGACAACTGCGGCTTCGGCTTGATTGCTCAGTTGAAGGGTAAGCCCGCTCACAGCCTCGTCGAGAAAGCCATCGAATCATTAACTTGTATGACACACCGCGGCGGCATCGCATCCGATGGTAAAACTGGTGATGGCTGTGGTTTATTACTGCAGAAACCGGATCGTTTTTTCCGTGATGTCGTCTTAGCCGAGTCCGGTGTCGAGCTCGCAGAATTCTATGGCGTCGGTGCCATTATGCTTGGACAAGATGAAAGTGCCGCCCACAAAGCCGTGAAGATTTTTGAAGAGTCCATGGCAAAAGAGGGTATTCCTGTTGTCGCGTGGAGGCATGTACCTACCAATAATGATTGCTTAGGTCCTATCGCTCTGGCAAGTGTACCTCAGTTCAAGCAGGTTTTTATTAATCAGCCCGAATACCTTTCGGAGGCTGAATTTGCGGCCAAGTTGCTAATCGCAAGGCGCGATGCTAATAAGCAGCTACGCAATGATGATTTATTTTATGTGGCGAGCTTGAGCCCGAAGATTGTCTCTTATAAAGGGTTGATGATGCCGGTAGACTTGCCGCGCTTTTTCCCCGATTTAGCTAACCACGATGTAGAAACCGCAATTTGCGTTTTTCATCAACGTTTTTCGACCAACACTATGCCCCGTTGGCCTTTAGCGCAACCCTTTCGAATGTTGGCTCACAACGGCGAGATCAACACGGTTCAAGGTAACCGCAATTGGGCTACAGCGCGCACATCAAAGTTCGTTTGCGACTTGTTACCTAATCCGCAAATACTGGCACCGATGGTTAACCGCTCTGGCTCAGACTCATCAAGCCTCGATAATATGCTCGAGCTATTGCAAGTGGGTGGTATGGACTTACACCGTGCCATACGTATGTTGGTCCCACCTGCCTGGCAAAATATTCCCACCATTGATCCAGACCTACGTGCATTCTACGAGTACAATTCGATGCACATCGAACCTTGGGACGGCCCTGCCGGGCTCGTTATCACCGACGGTCGCTATGCTGTTTGCACACTTGACCGCAACGGTTTGCGACCATCCCGTTGGGTTATTACCGACGACGATATCATCACTGTCGCCTCTGAGATCGGGGTGCATGGTTACAGACCTGATCAAGTGGTTTCAAAAGGCCGGCTAGGGCCCGGTGAAATTTTATCCGTGGATACGCTCACCGGTAAGCTCTTCCATACAGCGGACATCGACGAGCAGCTGAAATCGAGCAAACCCTATAAAAGATGGCTTGAAGAAAATGCGAAAACTATCGTAACAGAGGAAGTGGCGATAGAGGGTATTCGAGGCGACTTATTGAATACCTACATGAAACAGTACAGTGTCTCTAAAGAAGAGCGAACACAAGTGCTACGTCCATTGGTTGAAACGGCTCAAGAAGCTGTTGGTTCAATGGGCGACGATACTCCGATGGCGGTGTTATCGGAAAAGCCGCGTTCAGTTTACGATTATTTTAGACAGCAGTTTGCGCAGGTGACTAATCCGCCTATCGACCCTCTTCGCGAGGCTATTGTGATGTCTTTAGAAACTTGTGTGGGCCGTGAACTCTCAGTTTATAGCGAGACACCAGAGCATGCTAATCGTATTATTTTAGATTCACCTATTCTATCTTCGGCGACATTTAATGAGCTAGTGGGCGAGCATGCACGCTATCCTAAGCGAGAGCTAACGCTGCACTATTATCCCACTAGTAAAACTCTCGAAGCCGCTATTGTGGGTATCGTCGACGCCGCTATTGCGGCGGTACGCTCGGGCACAGTGCTTCTGGTGTTGACCGATAAAAATCTTGTTCAGGGTCAATTACCTATCCCTGCACTGTTGGCAGTAGGTGCAGTGCATCATCGTTTAATAGAGGAAGGCATGCGCTGTGATATGAACATTATTGTTGAGACCGCGAGTGCTCGCGATTCTCATCATATGTGTGCCTTGATTGGTTTTGGTGCCACAGCCATCTACCCGTATTTAAGCTACAGCTTAATTAACGACATGATTCTGGCCGGCGATATTGTCATGGATAAGGTTCAAGCTTATCAAAAGTATCATAAGGGCATCGACAAGGGCATCTTGAAGATAATGTCTAAGATGGGTATTTCAACCGTCGCCTCATACCGCGGCGCCCAATTATTTGAGTCCGTTGGTCTCGATGACGCTGTTGTTAAACTTTGTTTTCCAGGTACCAGTAACCGCATTAAAGGTGCGACGTTTAAAGATTTACAACAAGATCAACAAATATTGGCAACCGAGGCGTGGAAAAAACGTAAACCTATTTCTCCCGGTGGGCTGCTAAAATATGTTCACGGCCAAGAGTATCACGCCTACAATCCAGATGTCGTGCAGGGCATGCATAAAGCCGTACGCAGTGGCGAGTTCGCAGATTGGCTGAGTGTCGCCGAGCTAATCAATACCCGCCCTATTGCAACGCTGCGTGATATGTTGAAGCTTACGGATAAGGTAACCCCAATCGGGCTTGAGGAAGTTGAGCCAATGGAGGCTATTGTCAGACGCTTTGACTCCGCTGGAATGTCTCTAGGTGCGCTTTCTCCCGAGGCTCACGAGGCTTTAGCTGAGGCGCAAAATCGTCTAGGCGGTCGCTCTAACAGCGGTGAAGGTGGGGAAGATCCTGCGCGTCATGGCACTATTCGAAGCTCAAAAATCAAACAGGTCGCCTCTGGTCGATTCGGTGTGACACCACACTACCTAGTCAATGCAGAAGTTATTCAGATTAAAATTGCACAGGGCGCAAAGCCCGGTGAGGGCGGGCAGTTACCCGGCGGTAAGGTTAATGCATTGATTGCCCGTTTACGCTTCTCGGTGCCTGGTGTCACGCTGATTTCGCCACCACCACACCACGATATTTATTCAATCGAAGATCTAGCTCAGCTTATTTTTGACCTGAAGCAAGTGAATCCTAAAGCACTTATATCGGTTAAGTTAGTGTCTCGACCCGGCGTTGGAACAATCGCCGCGGGTGTTACCAAAGCTTATGCCGACTTGATAACAATATCTGGATACGATGGGGGTACGGCGGCTAGTCCGTTAACATCGATCCGCCATGCGGGATCGCCTTGGGAGCTCGGTTTAAGCGAGACCCATCAAACGTTATGCGCTAATGATCTTCGCCATAAGGTGCGTGTGCAAGCCGATGGCGGCTTAAAAACTGGACTCGACGTTATCAAGGCAGCCATTCTTGGCGCCGAGAGCTTTGGCTTCGGTACAGGGCCTATGATTGTTTTGGGTTGTAAGTACTTACGTATCTGCCACCTTAATAACTGTGCAACAGGTGTGGCAACACAGCGTGAAGATCTCCGTTCTGAGCACTACAAGGGTACCGTTGAGATGGCGATGAATTTTTTCCGCTTTGTTGCAGAAGAGACGCGTCATTGGTTAGCAAGTTTAGGTGTGCGTTCACTAGAAGAACTGATTGGTCGCGTTGACCTACTTGAGCAGATTGAAGGGGTTACCTCGAAACAGAAGCAATTAGACTTAAAGCCAATCATTCATACCGATGAGTTTTTGCAGTCTAAGCCACAGTTTTGTCAAGTTGAACAAAATACACCTTTTGACAAGGGTGAAATGGCGGAGCGGATGGTCGTCGATATGCTGCCTGCTATCAACGCTAAAAGTGGGGGTGAGTACAGCTACACAGTTACCAATTGTGATCGCTCTATTGGCGCCCGTCTCTCGGGTGAAATCGCTCGACTCTATGGTAATGATGGGATGTCTAATCATCCATTGACGGTTAATTTAACGGGTATCGCAGGCCAGAGCTTTGGTGTCTGGAATGCCGGCGGGCTTAATTTATACCTCGATGGCGATGCTAACGATTATGTTGGTAAAGGCATGGCTGGTGGTAAGATCGTTATTAGGCCTCCGGCTGGCTCGACGTTCAAAAGCCAAGACACCAGTATTATGGGTAACACTTGTCTGTACGGTGCAACCGGCGGCTACCTGTATGCAGCGGGCCGAGCGGGCGAGCGTTTTGCAGTGCGCAATTCAGGGGCACACGTCGTGGTTGAAGGTAGTGGCGATCACTGTTGTGAGTATATGACTGGTGGTTGTGTCACTATTTTAGGTGAGAGCGGGGTTAACTTTGGTGCTGGCATGACCGGAGGCTTCGCTTACGTTTACGATCAAACCAAAAGTTTTGACAAAAAATATAATGCGGAGCTTATTGACATACAGAGAATTAACTGGGGCTCGCCGCACGTTCGGCAGTTGCGAGGTATCATAGAGACTTATGTCGAAGAGACCAACAGTGCTTGGGGACAGTATTTACTGACTAATTTTGAGCGCACGATTAAGCAATTTTGGTTAGTCAAGCCCAAAGCGGTTTCAGTAGAGCAGTTGCTTGAAGAGACTGGTGTGGAAGCAGCCGTCGCTTAAGGACATCCATCCATGGGCGAGTAGCAAACAAATAGGTGAATTTATGACGCAGCGATTAAGTAACGATTTCCAGTTTTTAGAGGTAGAGCGACACGATCCAGGAAAAAAGGATATGGGGTCGCGCACCCAGCAGTTTGTTGAAATTTATAACCCCTTTTCTACCAATGAAGTCGAAGATCAGTCGCACCGTTGCCTCGATTGTGGCAACCCTTATTGTGAATGGAAATGTCCGGTACATAATTTGATTCCCAATTGGCTGCAGTTAATCTCAGAAGGCAATATTTTTGAGGCAGCTGAGTTAAGCCATCAGACTAATTCACTACCCGAGGTCTGTGGCCGCGTCTGTCCCCAAGACCGACTTTGTGAGGGAGCTTGTACTCTTAACGATGGTTTTGGTGCGGTAACTATCGGCAATGCAGAAAAGTATATCACCGATACTGCATTTGCTATGGGCTGGAAACCCGATATGTCTAATGTCGTTTGGACTGATAAAAAAGTTGCTATAATTGGTGCGGGTCCAGCCGGCATCGGCTGTGCGGACGTACTCGTCCGCAACGGTGTTAAACCTGTCGTCTTCGATAAACACCCAGAGATCGGTGGCTTATTAACTTTTGGTATCCCCGAATTTAAATTAGAAAAGTCTGTGATGATTCGGCGGCGGGAAATTTTTACCGAGATGGGTATCGAATTCCGCTTAAATACTGATGTCGGCAAAGATATAGCGATGACCGAGCTTCTCGATGAATACGACGCTGTATTTATGGGGATGGGAGCATATAAGTACTTAAAAGGTGGTTTTCCGGGTGAAAATTTACCTGGAGTCTATGACTCATTGCCGTTTTTGGTGGCAAATGTTAATCGTAACTTGGGTTTTGAGAAAGACGCTGCCGACTTCATTAATGTAGAGGGGCATCGTGTTGTAGTACTCGGGGGTGGCGATACAGCGATGGATTGTAATCGCACGTCTATTCGTCAGGGCGCTGCGAGCGTGAGCTGTGCATATCGTCGGGATGAAGAAAATATGCCCGGCTCGCGCCGTGAGGTTGTTAATGCTCGCGAAGAGGGCGTAAAGTTTTTGTTTAATCGTCAGCCAGTTGAAATTGTAGGCGACGGCAAAGTCGAGGGTGTCAAAGTTGTTACCACCAAGCTTGGCGAGGCCGACCAAAACGGTCGGCGTAAACCAGTAGCGGTTGCCGGCAGCGAAGAAATTATACCCGCTGATGTAGTCATCGTTGCCTTTGGCTTTAATCCTAATCCACAGGAGTGGTTCGCCGATAACAAAGTCGACATCAATAATTGGGGTGGAGTAGTTGCTCCGGAAAAACAAATTTATAAATTCCAAACGAGTAACGAGAAGGTATTCGCTGGTGGCGATATGGTGCGTGGTTCGGATTTGGTGGTCACCGCGATATGGGAAGGTCGAGAAGCCGCCGATGGCATTCTGGATTATCTAGACATATAAGCGCCGCTGCCAGTTATTTGCCGAGATAGAAAAAGGCCATTTGGTCTTTTTTTACAGGTGTGTCTTTTATTTTCTGTAGGAGGGGTTATCTCATAATGACTAATCGTAAATTGCGTAACGTTACTGTTAAAAGAAAGTTTGACCTCACGCCAAATATGATGCGAATTATTTTGACCGGCGATGACTTGAAAGATTTCCCCATAGGACAAGAAAGTGCTTACATAAAGCTGCTGTTTGTATCCGATAGCGTTAAACCTACTATGCGAACCTACACAATTAGGAAGTTTGATTCGAAGTGCTTAGAGCTGACTGTTGACTTTGTGGTGCACGGAAATAACATTGAGTCGACGCAGTGCCAAGAGCAGATGGGTCCTGCGATTAGTTGGGCGATCAATGTGGAGGTTGGCGAGCAGATTACTATTGACGGTCCCGGGCCGGTCAAATTAATCGACCACGGTGCTGACTGGGTTTTTTTCGCCGGTGATATGACCGCTATCCCCGCAATAGCGGCTAACATAGAGCAACTTCCAAGGGCTGCTAAGGGTCATATCGTGTTAGAGCTACTCAGCGAGGCTGATAAATACCCCATCGAAGCCCCTTCAGGAATTAATATTCACTGGGTTATGAATGAGACACCTAACCAGAAAAATACAGTCCTGATCGACGCCGTAAAAAAAATTCCGTGGTTTACAGGCGCTCCACATATTTGGGTGGCTAGTGAATTTGATGCCATGAGAGGTCTGCGTCGTTACTTCAAGACAAGCTTCGCCGAGAAGAATTTGACTGCTAAGCGCGGTCAAATATACGCGAGTAGCTACTGGAAAATGGGAGCTACGGATGATGGCAACAAGGCTGCAAAAAAATTGGATAATGAAACCGTGTAAACGGATGTTCGCGACCGCCTTTTAGAGTCGCTAAACTGATAGACGTTTATGTTAAAAGATTTTTTGGTTAAAGGCAGTATTGCTAGACTTGGCAATGGTCTGCATGCGCTGTCTAACACGCGTTTCTATGCCTTTCGCGTCTAGGCCAATAGCAGCAAGAATTTTTTCGCGTTTGCCGTGGTCAATATAACGATCTGGTAATCCCAAGTGCAGTGTCGGCAATAAAATGCCTTGGGCAGACAGATACTCAGTAACACCGCTCCCAGCACCGCCCGCGATACTATTTTCCTCTAGGGTCACGATTAGTTTATGGGAGTTCGCTAGCGCCTCAATGAGCTCGTGGTCGAGTGGTTTGGCCCAGCGCATATCACAGACAGTTGCGTCTAACTTGTCTGCAGCAATGACCGCACCTGGAAGCAGTGTACCAAAATTCATAATGGCAATGTCGCGACCTTTACGCACCGTGCGGCCCTTGCCAACAACAAAGTTCTGCATGTCGCGCTCTATGGCAACGCCGGTACCTTTGCCTCTTGGGTAGCGCACTGCCGACGGCCCCTCGAATTGATAAGCGCTAAACAATAATTGACGGCATTCGTTCTCGTCGCTAGGAGTTGCTATAATCATATTCGGCACACAGCGTAAGAAGCTGATGTCGAAGCTGCCCGCGTGAGTTGGACCGTCTTCCCCTACGATACCCGCGCGATCAATACCAAAGGTAACGTCGAGATTCTGCAGTGCGACATCGTGAATTAGCTGGTCGTAAGCGCGCTGTAAAAAAGTTGAATAGATGGCCACGACGGGTTTTTGTTGTTCGCAGGCGATACCTGCAGCCAATGTAACCGCGTGTTGCTCGGCAATGGCGACATCGTGATAGCGCTGTGGGTACTGATCGGCAAAATCAACCATACCAGAACCCTCGCACATCGCAGGAGTAATTCCAACTAAGCGGTCGTCCTTGGCGGCCATATCGCAAAGCCATTGACCGAAAACATCCTGGTATTTTGGTGCGGACTTTGCGGGTTTAGTGTTGGCGACGCTGACGGGTGACTTGGGCTCTAATTTATTGAGAGCATGATAGCCGACCGGATCAGCTTCAGCCGGTGCAAAGCCCTTGCCCTTTTGGGTTAAAATATGAAGTAATTTTGGGCCTTTTATTTTTTGAAGTTTCTTCAAATAACTTACCAGTGTCGGCAAGTCGTGACCGTCTATTAAGCCCACATAATTAAAGCCCATCTCCTCAAAGAGAGTACCCGGGGACACAAGGCCTTTAACGTGCTCCTCGGTTCGACGAGCCGCCTCCCAAGCATTAGGGATTTTCGCCAGTACTCGTTTACTGTTCTCGCGCAGGCCGTTATAAAATTCACTGGCCCATATTTTGGAAAAGTAGGTGGCGAGTCCGCCCACGTTAGGTGATATCGACATATTGTTATCATTGAGAATAACAAGTAAGTCCTCACCCGTATGAGCCGCATGATTGAGGGCTTCAAAAGCCATGCCGGCGGTCATTGCACCATCGCCAATAATGGCAATATGTTTGTTGCTTTTACCCGCAAGCTTGTCGCCTATAGTCATTCCCAGAGCTGCACTGATAGAGGTGCTCGAGTGGCCGACACCAAAGGTGTCGTAAGGGCTCTCGGCGCGCTTAGGGAAGCCCGATAAGCCCTGATATTTACGTATCGATAACATTTGATCACGTCGACCCGTCAATACCTTATGCGGGTAGGTTTGGTGACCTACATCCCAGACTAATCTGTCATCGGGAGTATTGTAGGCATAGTGTAACGCCAAGGTGAGTTCGACAACACCTAAGCCCGCTCCAAAATGACCTCCGGTCTGACCAATGCAATAAAGCAGATACTCACGCAGCTCAAGGGCTACCTGAGGAAGTTGCTGTTCTTCTAAGGCACGCAAAATCTCTGGAGAATTGATCGTGTCCAGTAGCGGGGTGTTGGGTCGAATTAGCGGTATTTCACTCAGCATGATATTTTATTAGTAAACCAAGAATGTACAGAGGCTGGTCTGCCTCCTAAAAGTTAATCAAAAATCAATTGTTGTAGAACTTTGAGTATTAAAAGACTAGTTCAAAGAGAAGTTGAAAGCTAGGACTTCGCTAGTATATATACGTTAAGAGTATATTTTTATAATAATCTAAAATTTTCTCTTGATGATATACGTTGCCAGGTCGCGTAAATGATCTGCGCTGTCACCAAAATCTGAAAGTGCGCATACAGCCTCATTATAAAGTGCATGGGCTTTGTCTTGCGCGCGCTCAAGACCTAGCAGCGAGACAAAGGTAGGCTTATTATTAGCGTTATCTGCCCCTTGTCGTTTACCCAGTATGCTCGTCTGGGCCGTGACGTCTAAAATATCGTCTTGGACTTGAAAAGCAAGACCAATGGCTTGTGCGTACTTTTTGAGAGCGTCTAGCTGAAATTCGTTGACGTCGCGTGACGATAACGCACCTAATTGAACGCTTGCACTAATGAGGGCTCCAGTTTTTAGACTGTGCATCTTACTGAGTTGCTCGATAGTTAGTGTTTGGTTGATTGCAGCTAGATCGATGGCTTGACCCGCTACCATGCCCATACAACCACTGGCGTGAGCTAATATTTGAACAGACTGTAACTGCTTGCCCAAGAGCTTTTGGCTGTGTATGCCTTCGCCTTCGCTGATGGCGAGAGGTGCACTCAACCATTCAAAAGCGATGGCCTGAAGCGCATCACCCGCTAAAATAGCCGTCGCCTCGTCAAACATAATGTGGCAAGTCGCTTGCCCCCGACGTAGGTCGTCGTCGTCCATTGCGGGAAGATCATCGTGAATGAGGCTGTATGCATGGATAGACTCGATCGCACAGGCGGCGGTATCCGTCAACTCCGTGCACTGATCAACAGCCAAGGCCGAGGCATAAACCAACAGTGGACGCACGCGTTTGCCACTACTGAGGAGGCTATATTTCATGGCGTCAAGCAGGCGCGGTTCAAACTGATCGGCTTCATTAAAGCGCGATATTAAGGCTTGATTGACACGTTCACAATGTCGTTGGCTAAATTCACTGAAGGATAACATGAGACAATTCCACCTAAAAATTAATTACTTTCAGGCGAGTCGAAGTCAGTTAATTGCAATGCACCCTCGTTGCCGATAAGCATTGAAACCTTCTGCTCTGCATCAGTCAAATGCTGTTGGCACTGTCGGGTTAAGTTGATACCTTGCTCGAAGGCAGAAAGTGATTCCTCTAAAGACAGTTCCCCGCCCTCTAACTTATTCACTAGGCCGTCGAGTGTGGCTAACGACGCTTCAAAATCGAGCGTTTTTTGTTCTTTTGGCAGTTCTTTTGGCATAAGCATCAACTACTTTCTAGTATTTAGTAATATTTTACACAAACTTAGTTATTACCGATAATATTAACATGAAGACTTCGTTTTACCCATGCGAAATATAAAATACCGTCTAAACTGGTGGGAGCGAATCATAAAAGGTGTTCATCGAATAATGTTTTTGGTCTTGAGAGGTAAATTGTGGATTTAGCATCGCTAATCGGTATTCTCGGTGCCGTCGCTCTTATTGTGGTCACTATGATGTTAAGTGGCGAGCTCATTATGTTTGTCAATGTACCATCATTGGTTATTGTTTTCGGGGGAACTTTTTGTGCGGTAATGGCTCAGTATAATCTTAGTCAGTATCTATCTTTTGTAAAAATAGCAGCTAAGGGTTTCAAAGATAACTCACTAGATGTGAGTGCGTTAATCGATGAAATTGTGATGCTTGCCGACCAAGCTCGTAAAGGTGGTTTGCTGTCTCTTGAAGGCAAAGAGGTAAGTAGTGACTTTTTGCAAAAAGGGATTCAGCTGCTTGTTGATGGACACGACCCCGATGTCGTTAAGACGCTTCTTTCCAAAGAAAAGAGTGAAGCCGAAAAAAGGCACACGCTGGGCGCCTCTATTTTTGCCTCCATGGGACGCATGGCCCCCGCCATGGGTATGATCGGTACCTTGGTCGGTTTAGTGGCGATGCTAGCTAACATGTCGGATCCAAAATCTATTGGGCCAGCGATGGCGGTAGCACTTTTAACAACACTTTACGGGGCTATTTTGGCCAATAGTTTTTGTGATCCAATGGCGGCCAAGTTGACTCGAAAAGCACAGGAGGATGTAATGATTAAAAACCTAGTCATCGATGCATTACTGGCTATCCAAAATGGCCAAAATCCTCGAGTTATCGACAGTATGTTGCGTAACTACCTGCCCGAGAATAGGCGTGAAGTCGATGACGTATGAGCGTTGAAATAGCACAGATAAATCGAGTCTTTAAATGAATGACGAAGAGCATGAATGCGATTGTCCCGAGGGTTTGCCGCCGTGGCTCTCAACGTTTGCCGATTTAATGTCGCTGCTGATGTGTTTTTTTGTATTGCTACTGTCTTTTTCAGAAATGGATGCAATAAAATTTAAACGTCTGGCGGGCTCCCTGGCCGAAGCCTTCGGTATTCAGAATCAATTGAACGTAATCGATGTGCCCAAAGGTACCAGTATTATTGCGCAAGAATTTAGTCCAAGTATTCCCGATCCGACACCGATTAATGAAATCTGGCAAAGGACCGAAGATATTACCAAGATGAGCTTAGAAGTAAAAGAAAATAATGAGTACGATATCGAAGCGGGTGAGGTCGATCAAGAGGCTGGTGTTAAAGCACGAATAAAAAAGCAACTTGAGATATTAATTGAAGAGACCCAGCAAGATGCGCAACAACTTGCCAATGCACTATTCAAAGAAATTGTTGCCGGTGAGATAGAAGTGGAAACCGAGGGACGCAAAATCATTATTCGTATTCGAGAAAAAGGCTCGTTTAAGTCGGGCTCGCACCTGTTAGCAGAGAGTTATTTTGATGTGCTCGATGAGGTGCGTGGCGTATTAATGGAACGACCGGGTAAAATTCAGGTGCAGGGGCACACAGACAACATACCCATCAGTCGCTCGGAGCGCTATCGATCAAATTGGGACTTGTCTTCGTCGCGTGCGGTCTCTGTGGCTGAAGTACTACTGAAAAATGGCGACATTAATCCAATGCGCTTTGAAGTCGCAGGTCTTGCAGATACTCAGCCACTTGTCGACAACAGTACGCGTGCAAATCGTGCGCGTAACCGACGTGTAGAGATCATTATTAGGCAAGGATTAGGAGATGTGCTGTCTGCAGTAGAAAAGGAAGTGCTGGAGGTAGACGGCCAAGATATATTGCGCGATTTAGATTTAGAACCTGATTATCTGTTTAACCTCAAATCAGAGGACGTATTTTGATGACAGACGAAAAAAACCGACGCAGATTTTTTCGCATCACTGATGCGATACATGTCGCCTATGAGATTATCGACGAAGCGGCCACTCTCGAGACGTTCGCAGCGGATCATAACGAAACTATGATTGATGCAGTCGCCTTTATTAACCAGCACAATGAAAGTATTAGTCAAACTTTGTCTGAGTTAGGCGAGAGTTCGCCTTTAGCGGCTAAAGCTATTACTGCGCTCAACGATAAGATAAATACCTTGCTGACTCTACTTGAGCTAGACAATATTATTATTCATAAAAAATTACAACGAGTCGAGTCAGCCAGTGTAAGTGCTTGTGGGATCGCTTTCCCTATCGCTGACACGATAGCGGCAGGAACAAGGCTGAAGCTGATGATGCGGCTTGAACCCTCAAATATAAAGTTAAATACAATCGGCTGCGTTATAGATTGCAATGTGTTGGGTGAGGAGTCCTACCTACGGGTTGAATTTGTCGAGATGAACGATGTCGATCGTGAACATTTAATACAGCATATTATGCAACGCCAAGGTGCCTTGTTGAAATCATTGCGCGAGCAAGTCGATGACGACGACAAAAAAGAAAGCCCAGAAACTAACGCGTAAAATATTGAGAATGATCAAGCACTCTACCCTTGCAGGATCAATAGAATTTATTTATACACTTATTTTTTGTTGGCTCATAAGTTACTCAATATATTTTTGAGATGTAAGGGTAGGGGTAATAGTCTCAATTTTCAGTCGAAACATCTTTGATGTTGAACACACTGTTGCTTAATTTTTTGTGGCTTCGTTAGTCGTGCATATAATTATTGCATGGACTACTGCGGGCTTTATTTAATTACCCGTGTCTATACGTGTTTGCGTACCATAGGCACTAATTCAATCCTCGGGGCTGTCGCTAACTGAATGGGTACGACTCATCGAGACCACTGCTGTGTCTTAATGCTCTCGATCTTAAGAGGCGTGATAACCTAGATAGGCTCAACGCTCATTTTTGTGGCAATCGTCCAAAATTGATGCTTGCCTTATTGTCGACGCTTAGGTAGGCAGTAACTAATTAGGTGCTTAAATACGAGCCTAAATATCGTACCCTGCTGACATCTTGTGAGTACTGCTCGCATATCCTTTGAAATCAGCCACTCGGTCGCGTATTACACGGTATTAATAGATGTTTGAAGATTGTATTATCGGTTCAGTGACTCAGTTTAGATAACCTGACCATCTCACCTGTCCACATCTATTGGTCGCCATCTTTTATTGTCTGAAGTGGACGCTTGAGAAACCTAATTTTGACGTGTATTATCGCCACCTTTTTATTTGTTTGAACACTATTTAGGCGGTCGATATGCAGTTGTTTCGCCACATTCAGCCATTGCGCGATGTGTTGTCCAAGGCAAAGAGTCAGGGCAAGCGCATCGGCCTTGTGCCTACCATGGGGAATCTACATCGAGGTCACTTGGCCTTAGTTGAACTGGCTAAAACACGCTGCGACATTGTTGTCGCCAGTATTTTTGTCAATCCGCTTCAGTTTGGTTTGAATGAAGATTGGGATAAATATCCACGTACTTTCAAGGTGGACAGCCAAAAATTAGAGAGCGTCGCCTGCGATTATTTGTTTTCCCCCGACGAACACGAAATCTACCCAAACGGTATGGCGCAACAAACTCGTGTGGTAGTGCCGGGAATGACCGATTTGCTGTGCGGTGCAAGCCGCCCTACTCATTTCGAGGGTGTTACCACGGTTGTCTCCAAACTCTTCAATATTGTAGAGCCCCACGAGGCGGTTTTCGGCTTAAAAGATTTTCAGCAAATTGCTGTTATACGTCGGATGGTTGAAGATTTATGTCTGTCTGTCGATATTATTCCCGGTGCTATCGTGCGAGAAGACGATGGTCTTGCCATGAGCTCGCGCAATATCCACATCACCGAGATTGAGAGGCCTAAGGCCAAACAATTACAGTTGACCCTGAGCTGGATTTGCCGTGAGATCGACAGTGGTCGGCGAGACTTCTTAATGCTAGAACAAGAGGGTCAGGCGCAGATTGAGGCGGAGGGCTTTCGCCTAGATTATTTGCAAATTTGTTGCAGTGACACATTGATTCAAGCGCAGTTAGGCGACACCGAGATAACGATATTGGGGGCAATGTATACGCATTCAGCCAGACTGATCGATAACGTCTCGCTCGCATTAAAGGGATTCGATAAAACCACGCAACTGGCTAATGCGGATGCCTAGTCAGTCATAATAGCTAGTCACGACAATCAGACCTGGTTGTTTATAGCTGGTCTGCGGCTACAGTCTCTAAACGAGCTGTCTCCAAGTTAAATGCAGCTGCCAAATAGAGGTTTTAAGTGCAGGCCTCAGATAAACGAGTCAGATAAAGAACTTGCAAAAAGCTTAACAAAGCACACAGATAGACAGCTTACGAGAAGCTGAGTGGCGTCTACTTCTATACGATTTAGAACATTACTAGAGGACTGATTTTAATTGGATCGACGGCGGACCGGCAGCGTTAATGTCAGTATCACTGATGAGTCTACTCACTCCGACGAACCTATCGGTGAGTCAATGATAAAGAAAAGGCCGCCTTAAAGCGAATACCGTCAAATTTAAATTTAATCGATAACTGACTCTATTGCAGGGCCGCTGATTCGACCTTTTTAGCCTTCACCAAAAGTCTAACTTAATTGCGCTTGCGCAATGGTGAGTCAGTGGGTAGGCTGATGCGATTCTTACTAATATAATAAATAATGGGTGTCACCATGTCCGTTTATAACGTTCCTCCAGCAATCGCTGCAACAGCACATATCAACAAAGAAAAGTATGACTCTCTATACGAACAATCTATTACAGATCCGGATGGCTTTTGGGCCGAGCAGGCGAAAGTGTTTTTGTCCTGGCAAAAACCATGGGATAGAGTCAGTGAATTTGATTTTAAAAAAGGTATTGCCAAGTGGTTCGAGGGCGGCCAGTTAAATGTGTCTGAAAACTGTATTGATCGCCACTTAGCGACTCGTGGTGACCAAACAGCTATTATTTGGGAGGGCGATGATCCCGCAGACTCTAAGCGTATCAGTTACAAAGATTTACATGCTGCGGTGTGTCGCTTGGCTAATGTTTTAAAAGATCGAGGGGTTAAAAAAGGCGATCGAGTTTGCATCTACATGCCGATGATCCCCGAGGCGGCATACGCGATGCTTGCTTGTACTCGGATTGGCGCCGTGCACTCGATTGTTTTTGGTGGATTCTCACCAGATGCGCTTCGCGATCGCATTACCGATGCTGATTGCCAAGTTGTTATTACTGCAGACGAGGGCTTGCGCGGCTCTAAAACAGTCTCACTAAAGGTCAATGCAGACATGGCTTTAAGTCAGTGTCCAAATGTACATACCTGTATTGTTGTTAAGCGCACAGGCGCTAACATTGCCTGGAATGACATGGTCGATATCTGGTATCACGATGCTGTAGCGGCTGCATCACCGCATTGCCGAGCTGAGGTAATGGAGTCAGAGGACCCGTTGTTTATCTTGTACACATCGGGCTCGACCGGTAAGCCAAAAGGTGTCCTGCACACAACTGCCGGCTACCTATTGCAAGCGGCAATGACCCACAAATATGTGTTTGATTATCGAGAGGGTGAGGTTTATTGGTGTACCGCCGATGTCGGCTGGGTCACAGGTCATACCTATATCGTTTATGGTCCCTTGGCCAATGGTGCCACCACCTTAATGTTTGAAGGTGTCCCAACATATCCCAATGCATCGCGTTGTTGGGATGTCGTCGACAAGCACCAGGTAGCAAGCTTCTACACCGCGCCCACGGCTCTGCGTGCCTTGATGGGAGCCGGCGACGATTGGGTCACAAAGACGTCGCGGGAATCCTTGCGTATATTAGGTACAGTTGGTGAGCCAATCAACCCTGAGGCGTGGGAGTGGTACCACAGTGTGGTGGGTGAAGGCCGCTGCCCAATTGTCGACACCTGGTGGCAAACTGAGACTGGCGCCCACATGTTAACGCCGCTGCCTGGAGCAACTGATTTAAAGCCAGGTTCGGCAACACTCCCGTTTTTTGGTGTTCAGCCAGCTATTCTCGATGGTGCAGGTAAAGAGATCGATGGCCCAGGCGAGGGCAGCCTCGTCATTAAAGCGTCTTGGCCAAGCCAAATACGCTCTATTTATGGTGATCACCAGCGCGCAATAGATACCTACTTCAGTACTTATCCCGGTTACTACTTTACCGGTGACGGCGCTCGACGCGACGAGGACGGCTACTATTGGATTACAGGTAGAATGGACGATGTACTCAATGTCAGTGGTCATCGTCTCGGTACTGCCGAGATAGAAAGTGCGCTAGTGCAGCATCCTCAAGTCGCCGAGTCTGCGGTTGTGGGCTATCATCACGACATTAAAGGCCAAGGCATTTATGCCTATGTCACCTTAATGCAGAATGCTGTGCCCAGTGACAACATTAAAAAAGAACTAGTGGCATTATGTGTTAAAGAGATCGGTGCAATTGCTCGTCCCGACCTTATTCAATGGGCGCCAGGGCTTCCAAAAACTCGCTCGGGTAAGATTATGCGCCGGATCCTACGTAAAATTGCGACTAATGAAATCGACGCTTTGGGTGATACATCTACCCTTGCCGACCCCTCCGTTGTCGATGAGCTGATTCAGAACCGTTTAATTAGATAAAAAGATGCATTAGGATTAAAACCACGGTTATTAGTTATATGTCCGTGGTTTTTTTATGTCGCCAATAAGGTTTTTGTTGAATCTATTCTATTAACTGCGCTTAAATAGCTATTCCGTGCCCATCGGCGCAGTTTATCAAAGGTGTTACATGTCAGACGAAGATAATTTTTTAGATGCAATGGGTGATGTCAGGCAAATTCTAGTTGCTAAGCGAGAAATATTTAAACAAGCATCCCTCGATCAAGCCACGATCTTGATACGGCGTCAATCTGCTCTTGCCAACTTAAGCCAAGCAGTAGATCCGTTAGCCGACGGTGAAGTAAATCAGCTTGAACCCAGTGCGATACTTGAATATCGTAAGGCTGGAATACAGCATGGTGTTTATAAATCGTTACGTTTAGGGCGCTATGAAATTGATGCGCGTCTAGATCTTCACCGCTTATCGGTTGAACAAGCTCGACAGCAGGTCTACCAGTTTATAGGCGACTGTATGGCAAATGATGTTCGCTGTGCATTGATAACACACGGTAAAGGCGAGGGTAGAAAAACTCCAGCAGTAATTAAAAGTCATATAGCGCACTGGTTGCCGCAAATGGATGCGGTGTTAGCTTTTCATTCGTCGCAGCCCCGCCATGGCGGCGCCGGAGCTTGTTACATACTGCTTAAAAAGAGTGAAAAACTGCGTAAAGAAAACTTAGAAAAGCATCAGCAACGATAATTTCATAACGCGATATGTCAACAGCTTTAAGCATCTATACTAGGAACAAATGGGTCGAGTCGATGCAGTGCGATTATAAAAATGTCCAACGTATAACTGGGCTTAAATTGCAGTAAGACCTGCGGGTACGCGGCTACCAATAAAGAATTCTCAAGATATAAGTGCAATCCACGCTATTTTTTGTGAGTAATAGCTGCTCCTCTTCTAAAAATAAACGTTCCCCCATCAACTATTCGGACGCTATTTTAAAAAATAGGGCTTTGGTAATGGTTCTAAACTGAAAAAGTAGTCCCTTATTACCTTGTCGTCTTTGTCAAAGGTTGAGCGCAGACTAATTGAGCTATTGCGATCGCTAAAAAAAGTGTTGAATCAACAAACGTAAGCGTAAATTTAGAGATGGCGCAGTCATTGTTGTCTGCACCGTGCAACGAGTCATTAAAAAGGTAGTAAGGCTGCAACAAAGATAAAAAAGATGATGTTATCTGATTCATCGCCTGTAAAGTTCCTGTAGATTTATGGTCAATAGGGTCAGACTTAAAGACGACAAGTTTATGTTAAAAGGATAAAAAATAATGAATAAATTCAGCGGCTTAATAAGCTGAAGCAGCCGGCCAATACTGGCGACTAGTGGGCGCATCCCCATGATCGGTGCGGAAAGACCTACTCGCACTAAGATAAAATAAGCTTGCTGGGCACTCAGTAGTAATAGCGTTGCCCACATATAATCTCGTGCCAGTAAAAAATATGACCAGTTAAATGCTTGATGATCCGATGCATCCATTATTTACCAACGGCAAGATCTGTGGCTCTTGCAAGATAGTTCGTTAAATTAGCAAAGTAATTGCTCTCGGTCTGAGACAGGGTTAACCAACAAGGATTATATTTTCAGTCGCCAGAGCAACTGCTTCTGTAAAGTAATATAAGGCGTTATCAGCGTGTGTTTTTCTATGAGTTATGTCTTTGTGGCGGCTAGCCGCTTCCACTGCTATTTTGCTTCGAGCACGATGTGCCAGAGGTAAGAGTGCTTTTGTGTCTAGGTCAGACTTATTAGGCAGACCCGTCGGTAGGGTCGAATTCAGTCGGTTTTCCGATGTCTGCTAGGGAGGTCAACCAGTGTCGGTGTCTGGCAGTATGCTGTTGAAATTAAGACTTAAGTTATTAATAAATAGTCACAGCTGTAAAAAGTCAGTAGGTAAACTCCGTAATAAACACTGTCGCTAGCCCCTCATAGTGCAACTGATATGTTACCTAAGGAGGTAGAGCGCTAACGCTGCAATGCCCAAGCCCCAAGTCATGGGTGATAGGCTAACAATTGAGGCAGTAATTGTTGGCGACGCACTAATTACAGCCCCAGTAGCTATGACAATTGCCGCTAAGGTGCGGTTTTTGCGCTTTGCTTTTTTCGTTTTATATTGATGGTAATCCTCGGCTGCCTGCTGCAGAGTTGGAGCCATATCGGTGAGCTGTTGTATCTTCTCGATATTGTTAAATACCAGCATCGGCAACTGTGGTAATTTTTCCATCCACTCGGGTCCATAGCGCTTAAATTCTTGGTAAAGTGATTTGGGATGAAATTGCTTCGTTAGCCACCGATCTAGATAAGGCTTAGCTGTTTTCCATAAATCGAGCTCAGGGTAAAGTTGCCGTCCTAGGCCCTCAATGTTTAGCAAGGTCTTCTGTAGTAACACTAGTTGTGGTTGGACTTCCATATTAAACCGACGCGCGGTCGAAAATAGATTAATTAACACCCTGGCAAAAGATATTTCAGCGAGAGGCTTTTCTATAATGGGTTCACAGGCGGTGCGAACAGCGGCTTCAAAATCACTTATTTTTGTATCCTTAGGGACCCATCCACTTTGCACATGAAGTTCGGCGACTTGCCGATAGTCACGTTTAAACATCGCAAACAAATTACGCGCTAAATAGTACTGGTCCTCGCGCCTCAGTGAGCCGATGATGGCCATGTCGATGGCTATATACTTTGGACGCTCGGGGTGTTCGGTGCTGACAAAAATATTGCCAGGATGCATGTCGGCATGAAAAAAGTTATGTTCAAAAACCTGCGTAAAAAATATCTCCACGCCGCGCTCTGCCAGCTCCTTCATGTCAGTTTTTTGAGCCTTTAGAGCCTTAATGTTACTAACGGGAATGCCGTAAATGCGCTCCATTACCATAACGTTTTTGTTGCAATAATCCCAATAAACCTCAGGTACATATAAAAGCGGTGACTGATAAAAATTACGTCTAAGCTGAGAGGCGTTACCCGCTTCGCGTTGTAAGTCGAGCTCGTCGAAAATAGTGGTGCGATAATCTTCTATGACCTCAACAGGCTTTAAGCGGGTCCCATCTTCTAACCAGCTTTCTAACTTTTTGGCGAGCCATAAAAGTAGCTGTGTATCTTTATGAATGATTTTTTCAATACCGGGACGAATCACTTTAACGACAACATCTTTGCCATCGTTTAATACCGCAGCATGGACCTGCGCAACTGATGCCGATGCGAGTGGCTCACTATCAAAACTGGCGAACAATGTCTCTATGGGCTGACCTAATTCTGCAATAACAATGGCTCGAAATTGTTCGGGAGCAAAAGGTGCGACATTGTCTTGGAGTTGATCCAGCTCTGAAATAATATCCGGGGGCACCAAGTCAGGTCGAGTTGAAAGTATTTGTCCAAGTTTGACAAATATAGGGCCGAGCTCTTCGCAAGCAAGCCTTAGCTGAAGTCCACGGTTCTTGATTTTATTAGGAAATAGTGCAAAAAAAAGTCGTATCGGCAGAGGTAGTTTTACCGGTGCCAGAGTATCAAGGCGATAACGGCAAATAGTGATGAGAATCGTGAGTGCTCTTAGAAAAACCGTCACTCGCTATTATCCTTCCGCTTGTTGTCAATTGATCGACTGGCGTTTAAGCTGTCAATGTCTAGGAGTTGAGAGAGACGCGCCTGAAGGCGTTCGGCATCCATTTTTATCGCACTGACAGCATCGATAAATATTTTGAGTTCGGGCTTGCTGGGAGTGACCTTTAACTCCTCGGTGATGTATTCTTTGAACAGTCGCGTTTGTTCAGCACTTTGGTGCCTAGTCCAACTGAGTCCTCCTAAAATAGTTTTTGCCGTAAGCGGGCCAGCTACATCTCCAAGTACAGTGCTAGTTGCATCTTCCCAATCTATATCTAACTCGTTTAAAATTGTTTGCCAGCGTTGCAATAAACCGACACTGCCGGTTAATTCAACACCACTATTTGCCAGGGTGGTGGGTTTTTTTATGAGAGCGATAAGCGCAACAGGGCTGCCGCTAAGTTGCGTTGCGACCGGCGACTCACAGCGAGTTGCAATGCGCACACCGCCACTACTCCCGGAACAATAGAGCGTTAATGCGGGCCGAGTTGAATGAATCGCAAGCACATCGTTTATGCCCGCAATCTTCTGCAGGCTAGCGGGGTCATAACGGAGTGCTGTATTAATAACTGACTCGATGCTCGCTGTCATGGCGGCATAAATACTTGGGTCCATTGTGCTAGTCACCGACTGCTTGTTTCTGCGATTGACAACATCATGGTTTTATTCCCTTGTGAAGTGCTACAACGCCACCTGTCATATTATAAAATTCTGTATTCGTGAAGCCGGCCTCGTCCATCATGTTTTTTAAGGTCTCTTGGTCGGGATGCATGCGAATAGATTCGGCTAGATAGCGATAGCTGTCGGCATCGTTAGTGATGAGTTTACCCATGAAGGGTAGCAACCGAAACGAATATTGGTCGTACACTTTTTCTAACAAACTGTTTTGAGGCTTAGAAAACTCAAGAACTAATAAGCGACCACCAGGCTTTAGCACGCGCAATATCGAGCGCAGAGCAAGATCTTTATCGGTAACATTTCGCAGGCCAAAGGCAATCGTAATACAATCAAACGTGTCGTCGACGAAGGGTAAAGACTGAGCATCTAATTGTGCGTACTGCACATTATTATTGACGCCGCAATCAATCAGTCGATCGCGGCCAACATTGAGCATTGATGAGTTAATGTCCGATAAGATGACTTGGCCGCCGTCGCCAACTAATTTAGAGAACTTATAGGCTAAATCACCGGTGCCCCCTGCAATATCGAGAACCTTGTGACCTTGTCTAACCCCAGAGATCTCGATAGTAAATCGCTTCCACAAACGATGAACACCACCGGACATGAGATCGTTCATTAAGTCATATTTGCTAGCGACCGAGTGAAATACACCTGCAACACGTTCGGCTTTATCTTCAGTACGAACTTGTTCAAATCCAAAGTGGGTTTTTTGTGAGGCTTCCGAGGCTTCGTTGTTGTCGACTTTAACGCCGGGCTGTTCCTTACTAGACATAAACTCTCTTTACTTTTCCAATTGTTATATTATACGGAAATAAGACCTATAAGGTGTAGTTATTGTAATGCTTGTATCTATTCGTATACGCGCCCAAGGAGTCGCTCACAAACCTTCGCCGGTGTCTAACTTCCCGCAAAAGACAGAGGTTGCAATCAGTGTAAAGCAACGCCGGCCAAAACACTTAACCGACCGCTGGATAGAGTATACTAATAAGTCGACCTCATGTATTACCGTAGGGCGGGGTGATCTAGATCTACTCGGTGCCTCAGCTCTTCGCTTACCTAAATCATCACCTAGTTGGCCACTTAACTCGCTACCTAGCTTATTGCCTAGCTAATTACCTGACTCATATCCTAACTAACCGTCTGACCTATAGCTTGGCCCATCATCACTGGCGATTGAGTGGCGAGAGCCGCATCCCACTTCATTACCTTATCGCCAAACAAAACAATTGCGGTAGAGCCGAGTTTGAAACGACCCATCTCCTCGCCTTTTCCAAGGTGAATTGGTGCTGGTGAGTTATTGTCGGATGTTGAACCCTCTAGTGACGGATAATGCCAGCTCCGAACCTGCTTTTTAACGGGAGTAATAAGGCCTGCCCAAGGGACCTCGATACTTGCAACGATCATTGCGCCTACTAAGATAATGGCCATAGGTCCGAGTTCAGTGTCAAACAGGCAAACAACGCGTTCGTTACGAGCAAACAGGCGCGGCACGTTGTTAGCGGTTGTCCCATTGACTGAAAATAGATCGCCAGGTACATGCAGCATTTGTGTGAGGGTGCCGGCGATTGGCATATGTACACGATGATAATCTTTAGGTGACAAATAGACCGTGGCAAATCGCCCATTTTTGAAGGGTGCTGCCAGAGCATCGCTACCACCTATCAATTCTTGTAGGCTATATTCTTGGCCTTTAGCTTGAAATATACGTCCATGCTTAATCTCACCTAGTTGGCTAATACAGCCATCAGCTGGAGAGACAATAGAGTGTCTGGCCTTATCAATAGGACGTTGGCCCTCGGCTAACAGGCGGGTAAAAAAATCATTGAAGTGTCGGTAGCTATCGGGCGCTGGATTCTCGGCAATACTCATATCGACTTTGTAGCGCTTAATAAACCAGTGAATGAGGCGTTTTCTAAACCAGGGAGCAGTAAACTCCGCGACATGGCCCGCAAGACGGGAGAGTAGTTGTTGGGGAATAATATGTTGGAAAAAAATAAATAAAATGTTCTTCATGTTTATGTTCACATAGATGTTCAAATTAACGGCTTAGGTCACCCATCAAGCTAACCGCTTAAGCTAACGAAAGGCTACTCAATTTTAAGTGACTATTTAAATGA
This sequence comes from Pseudohongiellaceae bacterium, assembly GCA_047638515.1. Lineage (GTDB taxonomy): Bacteria > Pseudomonadota > Gammaproteobacteria > Pseudomonadales > Cellvibrionaceae > CANLBN01. The sequence continues at coordinate 6,887 of JBLIME010000001.1, read as the reverse complement.
CTATTGTAGCGGAACACTCTCGCATTTACCTGAGGAACATCTAACCTTGTAGCAACTTAGTTACTACGACTTATCAAGGCCTAATGCTTTACCAATAATTTTAGTCAATGTGTGTGGACAATAAGACTAGGTGGCTTAAACCTAGTGGATGTAAAAACTTAGAAATTAATAGTCGCAGAACTTAATTCTCAAATCACCGTGCGCGCAAATATCAGGGTTAACTGCCCGAGTGGCTTAAGATTGCTAGCAGATGTTGAGAAGTGCTTTTGATCATGATTGTGGTTAAGGCCACCGCGCTGGTAAATATTAGGGTTTAGGATCCACATTGTTTGAGGTTGTTTAACAAATGTCTACCAATGATTTTGAAGTGTTCGTGACGCTGGGCACTCCAGTCATGGTGCTCGCCAATAATGATGGCATAGGGCTCTTCATCATTAAACAACGACATGATGCCGCAAGGTCTCGGCTGCCAATGTTGGATCAGAGCTGTCGGTAATTGTTTTGTGATAAGGGGTAGTTTAAGTTTATCGGCAATAACCACCACGGGTTGGTTTAATAGATAAGAGAAAAATTCGCCAGCATCATTAACACTGATGTCTAAATTTTTGAGAGCAACATCAGTAAAGCCCGCTTGGTATTTAAGCGATAGGCGATTCTTCTCAAGTACAAAAATCATACTGCGTTCTACCTCGGCGCCGTGAGTCAGGGCCTCGAGTGCTAACTGCAAGCTGTTATGACTCGCTTTCGATCGTTTTAACTTGAGTAGGTACTGCTTGAGTATGGCAGTATTGCTGTTGGCATTATCCCCACTAAGTTCTTTATGGAGGCTGCGGTAGCGATAAATTGGCGAAAAGCGACCCTTCATTTCTTGAGGTAGTTCCAGTGTGCTCGCAATCATGATAACGGCTTGATAAAACTTTTTTTCGCTAAGATTTAGATGCCTTGCGGCTAACCGACCTAAGCGTTTTATATGCCGACCTTGCTTGTCAAAATAAACTGCCAGTGCGTAGTGATTGAGTAGAAAAAGTCCCGTCTCGGGAGCATAAAGACGGCGCTTTGCAGCAATATCTTCAGCCATCCAAGGCTGTAGCTGTGCCATTGGTATGAAGTTAACTTTTCCCCAAAAGTAGGTGTTTTTATCGAGGCGTGCGGTTAGTGCTTTTAGGCTAAGCTCCGGCAGCGGCAGGTAGCGGTGAGTTTGTTCTAAAAGATCTTGGATCGGAAAACTCAGCGTCTTTGCAAATAGGCTTTCTAGCGGACTCGTCGTTTTCTTACCGCTTTTTGTGGTTTTTACCTGCTCCATCAACTTAGGCGCGGCTATCCACATCAGCCACAAGGGAGCATTTAGCAGCATGGCAGGTAAAAAAAACATCTTGCCCGAGGTGCCGTGCTTTTCGGGAAGTAACTGGCTAGCCATTTGCGCGGCAAAAAAACTCGCGGCATACAGCTCTTGTTGACTGTCGCTGCTGGCGCAGTCGCTTTTAGGCGCCTGATTAATCACTAGTGCGATACTCTCAGTACCCATTAAGCTGATCAGGTGCTCTAAGCCCTGTATGCATGTGTTTTGATTACTCAATCGACGTTTGAGCTTCAAGTACAGTTTTAAGCACAAGACCGGATCTTGTTGTATCTGTGATGCAAGATCCTGAGCTGACGAGTTGTGATCGTCAATCTCATATAATACTTTTTTAGCTACGCGATTATTAATAGCGAGAGTGTGTTTGGGCAGGTTTTGTAGCCACAGCGAGAGACGAGAAGTTGTTTGTTTTGACTTTTGCATATTGGTGACGATCATCTTGAATGGTAGTATTTGTGCATTAATTCATTACAATATAGTTCATGATAGATTATTACGCGGTTTTTGTTGAGTCTATATTTTGAACGCAATAGTTGACTATCTGTTTACAAACAAGTGATAAAAGGCACTGTGCCTGAAACTAACCTCAAATAACGATGGCTTGGCAAATTGTTGAGTGATCACTACAGAGATTGTTATGGATTTGAATAGTAAGATGTTCTGCGATAGCTTGGCGGCAGTGGATGTCGAGGGTTGTCTAAATAGTGGCAATTTTGGAACGGCAGATTTAGAGCTCGCCCTCTATGACCTCAGTGATATGCTTGAAGGCCAAGAGCTAAGCGATGTCTTGGCGGATATTTTTGGTTTTTATGAAAAGCACCCCAAGATAGAATTGGGCAGCCCTGGGCCCTTGGCCACACTAGTGGAGAACTCGAGCAAAACCTATGTGCCGGCCTTATTGACATCGCTTGGATCTAAGCCTACCTATGTCACCGTAAATATGTTGGCAAGGGTGGTCAACACGGACATAAATGATGCGGATAGAGCGCGTTACCTAGGCATTATCAACGTTATTGCACATAGCGCTGAAGCCGATGAAGCCGCAGTTGCTGCTGCAAAAGAATATCTCGAGCATCGCGCCCTGACTTGGGGTGAGACTCGGGCCGTCAGTTAAGCACCTATAAATTGCTGGATTTTTTTTGCGTAAAATTTTTATAAATAAAACTTAAAAAAATATAAGTTGCTCTCTGGCGTACAATCTCAGAATATAATTCTATAAACTTCGATCTAAAAGGTAATTCATGAAGAGCGTAAAGGCGTTAATTCTTTTTCCACTTGCTTTTATGTCATCACTATTTTTTACAAGTGCTTGGGCAAACGACGACTCAGTAGTCGAGGCAGAAAGATTATTAGATAAGCTGGGTATGGAGCAGATTTTCGATAATTCCATTACTCAAAACCTCGATTTTCAAATCCAACAAAGCCCTGAGCTGTTACCGTATCTTGGAGTTATGAGAAAGTTTCTAGCCAAGCATATGAGCTATGACAGCCTAAAAAAGGATATCGTTGATCTGTATTCAACAACTTTTTCAGTGCAAGAGCTAAGAGATATCAGCGCTTTTTACAGCACCGATACCGGTAAGAAAACTCTCGAAAAGTTGCCCGAGCTTGCGCGCATGAGTAGCCAACTGGGCAACGATCGCGTGCAGGAAAACATAAATGAGTTACAGCAGATGTTAGAAAAAGCCGCCAAACTAGTCGAAAATTCTAAACCACTTTAGCGCTATAACGTTAGTGTTTGAGGTTGTAGTAATAGAGCTCCGCCTGGCGAGCCTTGTCAATTGGTTTCAGCGTCGCTAGATTATCTCTCCGTACTTTCTCTGAGCGCTTCATAGCTCTCCATTCGATAAGAGCTAATCTTGCCATCGCTGTAGGCGTCAAGAATCGCGCATTGTGGTTCTTTCTTATGTCGGCAGTCTCGAAACTTACAATGACCGATAAACGGTCGCAGCTCTATAAAACCCTCTAAAATATCCTCTCCACTCATATGCCATAAACCAAATTCACGAATTCCTGGGGAGTCAATTAGGTCGCCTCCTTTCGGAAAATGAAACAATTGGGCAGTAGTGGTGGTGTGAATACCTTTTTGATTAGATTCAGAAATTTCACCAACTTGCAAGTTCAGGTCGGGGATCAGCACATTAATCAATGATGACTTTCCCACCCCCGATTGTCCGACAAAAACAGAGGTGTGATGGGTTAAAAATTCTTGTAGGTCTGCGAGTCCCTCATATTCCTCGCGACCACCGTTACCGACATCACTATCACTCTTGTCAGAAGGCTTATAGGTCGATGCGGTGATCACTTCATAATTTAAACTACGGTAGATGTCGACGAAATTCTCAATGGTTTCGCGGTTACTGTCATCGATTAAATCCGTTTTGTTAATCACCAGAGCGGCTTTGATACCTAGAGTTTCGGCGGCAACAATATAGCGATCGACTAGCTGAGTGTGTGGTTTTGGAACGGGTGCAATGACGATCAAAATACGGTCGATATTAGCTGCGATTGTTTTTAATTCGCCATAGGGATCCGGGCGCGAGAGCGCGGTTTTTCGATCTTTAACCGCAACCACTACGCCCATGGGCTGGCCGTCTCGAAACACGACGTGGTCGCCGGTGACGAGGGAGCCAAGGTTTGCTCTGAAATGGCAGCGACGTCGGATACGCTCCGAAGACTCGCCGGTAACTATCGCTGTTGCTGTTGCGGCATCTTCAGCGAGCTTATCGTAGCCGCTCACATCTGACGACAAACAAAGTGATTCGATTTCAACCTGAGTGCCGAAGTGTGCGATCACTAAGCCCAACTGTTCCGGTCCCAACTCACTGTTACTGCCAGAGGTTTTGTCGCTGTTATTGTCGGTGTCACCCGCGAGTCGACCTACGTTCTCATCGCGTTTAGCTGCGCGAACCTGACGCTCCTGCTGAATTTTTTCAATTCGCCATGCTTGACGTCGCGATAATTTACGTTTGCTCATTCAATACTCATTGTAAGGCTTAGATTTAGCGGGTAATTAATATACGCTTTTGTTTTATATAAGTGCTGTGCTAGCTATGGCTTAGTTAATGCATAATCAATCGACAAATTGAACTAGCAAATGATTACGCACGACTGCTTTCGCGGTAGAATAGCTTAAAACAAGGATAAACACAGTATGAAAAACGAAAACCTTATTTGGATTGATCTGGAAATGACCGGTCTTGAGCCCAATGATGATGTCATTATCGAAATTGCCACTATTGTTACCGATAGTCAGCTAAATATTCTCGCTGAAGGCCCCGTCTATGCAATTCATCAAAGTGATGAGCGGCTAAATGCAATGGATGCCTGGAATACCAATCAGCATGGTAAATCTGGGCTCGCCGAACGCGTGCGTGGTAGCGAGATAACTGCCGCATCTGCGGAGTCGGCGACGATTAAGTTTTTAGAGGTCTGGGTGCCTAAAGGCAAATCGCCAATGGCTGGCAATAGTATCTGCCAAGATCGTCGCTTTTTAGCCAACTATATGCCCCGCTTAGAGGCCTATTTTCACTACCGTAATCTCGATGTCAGCTCAATTAAAGAGCTCGCTCAGCGCTGGAGCCCAGAGATACTCAAAGGCTTTAAAAAAACGGGCGCGCATTTAGCGATGGATGATATTAAAGATTCGATAGCCGAGCTTAGGCATTACCGGAAAACTTTTTTTAAAGAGGGTATTTAATGCTATTTGTGAATCGGCGCTCCGGTGAGCATCTGATTCTGGTTTAAATGCCCGCAACGATAAATGTGTCATCTTAGTTAATGGTTAGGCTAGGCAAATAATTGAATATGGATCGGCGCATTAATTATATGGTGTATAAGTTTTACAGTGAGATGTTCAACAGTTAAGAGCCGGTGGTAACAATGATCGCCACTAGTTAATTTTGCACAGTTTTCTCTCTCCAAGCCTTATCAATGATAGGATAGAGGGTGGTTTAAACGTAAAATATAGGGTTATAGGGTGGGCATGAAAATTCCAAAACGCATTCAGCCGCTAGTCGACGACGGTTGGATCGATGAAGTGATTAGCCGTTTAATGAGCGGTAAAGAGGCTGATATTTATGTAGTGCGCTGTGGTCCTGATATACGTTGCGCCAAAGTCTATAAAGAGGCGGCTAAACGCAGCTTTAAAAAAGCGGCGCAATACCAAGAGGGGCGTAAAGTTCGCAATAGTCGACGCGGTCGTGCAATGGAAAAGGGCTCTAAGTTTGGTCGCAAACAGGCAGAGGAAATTTGGCAAAATGCCGAGGTTGACGCGCTCTCGCGTGCGGCGCTTGCAGGCGTCCGCGTGCCCGAGACCTTTGGTTGCCTTGACGGCGTATTGTTAATGGAGTTAGTTACTGATGATGAGGGTGACGTTGCGCCGCGCCTAGGTGATGTCAGCATGTCCGCTGAGCAAGCCTCAGAAGATCATGCGTTGGTAATGGAGTATGTGATGCGGATGTTGTGTGCGGGCTTAGTTCACGGTGACTTGTCTGAATTCAACGTGCTTGTTGACGGACAAGGTCCGGTCATCATCGATTTGCCACAGGCTGTGGATGCCTCAGCCAATAACAATGCACAGGTTATGTTTGAGCGCGATGTAAATAATATGCGAAGTTATTATGGGCAATTTGAACCAGAAATATTAAAGACGCAATACGCTAAAGAAATGTGGGCGCTCTATGAAGATGGCACACTGTATCCCGAGACAATACTCACGGGCTTATTTGAAGACGATGCCGCTGCCGCTGATGTCGATTCTGTTTTAGAAGATATTAAAGCAGTTCTAGCTGAAGAAGAGGCGCGACTTGAGCGTCTGCGCGACAATGAGTCTTTAGAGTAAATTTACAAAGTACCTGCTCACTACTCGTACAATAAGTCAAACCCGTTAACATAAAGATTGTAAAGTTTGCCTGCGTACAAACCGGCGTGATCAACAAAATTGTTGCTTCGGCGATGCGGTTAATAATCTAAGACCTGCAAATGAACCACCACCTTCGATCGCAACGGCGCTAATTTAAGCCTGCTTTGGGCATGTCGTCTCGCTTCTACCACCCAAAAGATGCCCTCCATGGAAGGAGGGTACATAGAAAATGCAGGAGCAATTATTCTAGCGCCCTTCATGGACGGAGGGTACGTAATCGACTTTTTAGAGGACTGGCACAGCTACCGCATCTTCGTCGACCGTTGCCTCAATTGATTTCGGGAAAGTCTTATGCCGCCAAGCCATGGCATCTACTCCATTCACAGTATTGAAGAAGTTTAGCCCGGTATGTAATGCCCTTTTGCATTTCGACAACTGCTCCTACGTCCCTGCAGCTAAACTAGCCGGTTGTTTATATGCCGCTCTGTCAAGAACCCTCCACCCCTAAATAATGCTCGAGGCGGCCCCGCCTATCGTCATTGTCGCGAGCCGGAGATTCATGCTTAATCACGTCACCCTATTAAAATTGATTTGTGCCCACCCTTAATGGTCCTCGACTATTTTGTAATTCAGCTGTGCTTTATTCCCACAAGAACGGGCGCCAGC